>NZ_JBSGET010000029.1:0-65919 GCF_053603035.1 Kitasatospora sp. NPDC004272
CGGCCCCGCCGGCCCCGCCGGCCCCGCCGACCCCGCCGGCCCCGCCGGCCCCGAACCCGCCACCGCCGCCTGACCCCGGCCCCGACTCCCGTACCCCACGCAGAAAACGGAGCACCACCCATGAACCGTGCCGACCTGGTCTTCACCGGCGGGCCGATCCACACCGGCGACGCCGCCCGCACCCGGGCGAGCGCGCTGGCCGTCACCGGCGAGCGGATCACCGCGGTGGGCCACGACGAGGTACGGGAGTTGATCGGCCCCGGCACCGAAGTCGTCGACCTGCACGGCAAGTTGCTGGTCGCCGGCTTCCAGGACGCCCACGTGCACGCCGTCTACGGCGGCCTGGAGATGGCCGCCTGCGACCTCACCGGTACCGTCACCGTCACCGACTACCTGGCCCGGATCGCCGAGTACGCCGCCGCCCACCCCGAGAAGGAGTGGATCACCGGCGGCGGCTGGTCGATGGAGAGCTTCGACGGCGGCCTGCCCACCCGCCGACTCCTCGACTCGGTCGTCCCCGACCGCCCGGTGCTCCTCGCCAACCGCGACCACCACGGCGCCTGGGCCAACACCCGCGCCCTGGAACTCGCCGGACTCACCCGCGACACCCCCGATCCGGCCGACGGCCGGATCGAGCGCGAGGCCGACGGCACCCCCAGCGGCATGCTCCAGGAGGGCGCCGTCGGCCTGGTCGGCCGGCACGCCCCCGCCCCCACCGCCGCCGACCGCCTCGCCGCCCTGCACAGCGCCCAGGCGATGCTGCACTCGCTCGGCATCACCGCCTGGCAGGACGCCCTGCTCGGCGAGTTCGGCGGCAACCCCGACCCCTCCGACGCCTACCTCACCGCCGCCCGGGACGGCACCCTCACCGCCCGCGTCGTCGGCGCCCTGTGGTGGGACCGCGAACGCGGCGCCGACCAGATCCCCGAACTCGTCGCCCGCCGGGAGAAGTACGGCCACGGCCGGTTCCGGGCGAGCTCGGTCAAGATCATGCAGGACGGCATCGCCGAGAACTTCACCGCCGCCCTCACCGCCCCCTACCTGGACGGCTGCGGCTGCGCCACCGGCAACAGCGGCCTCAGCTTCGTCGACCCGGCCGCGCTGCGCGAGCACGTCACCGCCCTCGACGCGCTCGACTTCCAGGTGCACTTCCACGCCCTCGGCGACCGCGCCGTCCGCGAGGCCCTGGACGCGGTCGAGGCCGCCGTCGCCGCCAACGGCCGCCGCGGCAACCGCCACCACCTCGCCCACCTCCAGGTCGTCCACCCCGACGACCTCGCCCGGTTCGCCGAGCTCGGCGCCCTCGCCAACATCCAGCCGCTCTGGGCCGCCCACGAACCGCAGATGGACGAACTCACCATCCCCTTCCTCGGCCCCGAACGCGCCACCTGGCAGTACCCGTTCGGCAGCCTGCTGCGCACCGGCGCCACCCTCGCCGCCGGCTCCGACTGGCCGGTCTCCAGCGCCGTCCCGATCGACGGCATCCACGTCGCCGTCAACCGCCGCGAACCCGGCGCCGGCCCCGACGTCCCGGTCTTCCTGCCCGAACAGCGCCTCGACCTCGCCACCGCCCTGGCCGCCTACACCAGCGGCACCGCCCACCTCAACCGCCTCGACGACACCGGCGTGCTGCGCCCCGGCAACCTCGCCGACCTGGTCCTCCTCGACCGTGACCCGTTCGCCGCCCCCGCCGAGCAGATCGCCGAGACCCGCGTCCTGCGCACCTACGTCGGCGGCCGCGCCGTCCACACCGCCGAATAGCGAGCCCCGACAGGGGCTCGGGGAACGGCGAGGCCCGGTCTGCTGACGGTGCACTGCCGGAGCGCGCATCGGCTTCCGGTTCCTGTCACTGCACGCAGCAGCACGAACCTCCGATGGGCTCCGACCGCCGGCAGCACGGACTCGCCGTGCCCCGAGCCCCTGCTGTGGTTGCCCACCCGCTGAAAACCCTTCGCACACCTGTCGCACGGACGTGATAGGAATCTCGGTCCGGGGACCGCCACGCGCGGCCCCCGCGAGAACGCGAAGCACTTCGGAGGGGATCCGGGAATGGGACTGTTCGCACGGCTGCTCGGCCGCCGCGACACCGGCGAGGACCACCCGGCGGCCACCGCCGCATCGACGGCCGCGGCCGCGCCGCCGCAGGGGCGCCCCGTCATCGACCCGGCGTTCGGCGACGCCGAACTGGCCAGGCTGCGGGCCTTCGTCGGGGTCGGCTCCTGGCCCGGCGCCCGGGCGGTCCTGGACGCCGCCGCCGACCAGGACGAGCTGACGCTGATGGTCGAGGCCGTCGCGGACGTCAAGGGCGCCGAGACGCTGATCGGCCGGGCGCTCGCCTCCGCTCCCGACGACGCGCTGCTGCAACTCGCCCAGGGCGCCCGGCACGTCAGCTGGGCCTGGGAGGCCCGGACCAGGGCCAGCGCCCGGAACGTCAGCGAGGAGCAGTGGAAGCTCTTCCACGAACGGCTGGACAGCGCCGAGGAGCACCTCTACCGGGCCGCCGAACTCGACCCGGAGCTGCTCGGGCCCTGGTACTTCCTGCAGATCAGCGGCCGCGGCGCCTCGATCGACCGGGAGGCCGCCCGCCACCGCTTCGAGGCCGCGCTGCGCCGCCGCCCCGGCCACCTCGCCTCGCACCGCCAGCGCCTCCAGCAGCTGTGCGAGAAGTGGCAGGGCTCGCACGAGCAGATGCACGCCTTCGCCCGCGGCGCGATGCTCGCCGCCCCGGAGGGCAGCCCGCTCGGCGAACTGGTCGCCCGCGCGCACATCGAGCACTGGCTCTCGCTGCCGCCCGAGGAGGACGCCGCGTACATGGCCCAGGAGCACGTCCGCGGGCAGTTGCACGAGGCCGCCGACCGCTCGGTGCGGCACCCCGACTACCGCCGCGGCCGGGACTGGCCGATCGCCCACAACGTGTTCGCGATGGCGTTCGCGCTCTCCGGGCAGCCCGCCGCCGCCCACCTGTTCTTCGCCGAGCTCGGCGACCGCGCCACCGAACTGCCGTGGGGCTACTGGGGCGACGCGGCCGAGGTGTACGAGCGCACCCGCCTGCGCTGCGCCAAGGGCTGACCCCCGCCCGTCCCCCGCCGGCCACGCCCGCCCGTCCCCCGCCGGCCACGCCCACCGGGCTCCCCGCGCCCCGCCCCATCCCGCCCCGCCCCGACCTCCACCCGCACCAGCCGAAGGACCAGCCCCGGTGACCCCGAACGAGCCCAGCGCGCAGCACACCTTCCAGGTGGACCTGCGCGGCCTGGTCGACCTGCTCTCCCACCACCTGTACTCCAGCCCCCGCGTCTACCTGCGCGAACTGCTGCAGAACGCGGTCGACGCGATCACCGCCCGGCAGGCCCTCGACCCGGCCGCGCCCGCGGAGATCACCGTCACCACCGGCGACGCCTTCTCGGTCTCCGACACCGGCGTCGGCCTCACCGAGGCCGACGTGCACACCTTCCTGGCCACCATCGGCCGCAGCTCCAAGCGGACCCCCGACGGGGACCTGGACGCCGGCCAACTCGCGGACGCCCGAGCCGAGTTCATCGGCCAGTTCGGCATCGGCCTGCTCGCCTGCTTCGTGGTCGCCGACGAGATCACCGTCACCACCCGCTCCGCCCGCACCCCCGACGCGCCGGTGGTCGAGTGGCGCGGCCGCTCCGACGGCCGCTACACCATCACCACCCTGCCCGCCGACGCCCGCCCCGAGCCCGGCACCACCGTCACCCTCACCCCGCGCGCCGACGCCGAGGAGTGGACCGCCCCGCACCGGGTCCTCGAACTCGCCCGGCACTACGGCAGCCTGCTGCGCCACCGGGTCACCGTGGTCGACGGCGCCGGGCGCGGCACGCAGATCAACCGGACTCCCGCGCCCTGGGCCCGCCGCCACGACACCCCCGCCGCCCGGCGCGAGGCGCTCACCGCGCACTGCCGCGACACCTTCGACTTCACCCCGCTCGACACCATCGACCTCGACCTGCCGCTGGTCGGCCTCAGCGGCGTCGCCTACGTGCTGCCCGAGGCCGTCCCGCCGTCCCGCCGGGCCGGGCACCGGGTGCACCTCAAGGGCATGCTGCTGTCCGATCAGGCCGACGAACTGCTCCCCGAGTGGGCGTTCTTCGTGCGCTGCGTGGTCGACGCCGAACGGCTGCGCCCCACCGCCTCCCGCGAGGCGCTGTACGCCGACGAGACGCTCGCCGCCGTCCGGGACGCGCTCGGCCTGCGGATCCGCGACTGGCTGACCGACCTGTCCGCCAGCGATCCCGGCCTGCTGCACCGCTTCCTGTCCGTGCACCACCTGGCCGTCAAGGCGCTGGCCCGGCACGACGACGAGTTGCTGCGGATGCTGCTGCCCTGGCTGCCGTTCGAGACCACCGACGGCAACGTCACGCTCGACGAGTTCGCCCGGGCCCACCCGGTGGTGCTGGTCACCCGCACCGTCGAGGAGTTCCGCCAGGTCGCCCCGATCGCCGGCGCGGCCGGCCTGGGCGTCATCAACGGCGGCTACACCTACGACCGGGACCTCGTCCACCGGCTGCCCGAGATCCGCACCGGCACCACCGTCGCCGACCTCGACCCGGCCACCGTCACCGCGCACCTGGACAACGTCGACCCGGCCACCGAACTGGCCGCCGCCGCGTTCCTCGCCACCGCCCGCCAGGTCCTCGGCCGCTTCGACTGCGACGTCGCGCTGCGCACCTTCCACCCCAGCAGCGCCCCCGCCCTGCTGCTCGACGACCGCGAGGCCCGGCACGAGCGCACCCGCACCCGACTCGCCGACCAGGCCGACGGGTTGTGGGCCGACATCCTCGGCTCGCTGGGCAGCTCCGCGCCGCGCGCCCAGCTGGTGCTCAACCACCTCAACCCGCTGGTGCGCCGGGCCGCCGCGATCCGGCACCCCGAACTCGCCACCACCACCGTCGAGGCGCTCTACGGCCAGGCCCTGCTGCTGGCCCGCCGCCCGCTGAAGGCCAGCGAGTCCGCCCTGCTGAACCGCTCCTTCCTCGCCCTGCTCGACCACGCCATGCTCGGCCACGAGCCCGCCGCCACCGGCCAGGCCGGTCCCGCCGCCACCGGTCAGGCCGGTCCCGGCGCGCAGAACCCGCCCGCCACGCCGCACCAGGAGCCCTGATGCTCGACACCATCGACGCCGTCCGGGCCGCCCTGCGCGCCAACGACGAACTCCCGTACGGCCGCCCGCGCACCGTCACCGCCGAGGAACTCGTCGACGCCGCCGAGCAGTTCGACGATCCCGAGCTGCTCGCCGTCGCCCTGCTGGAGCTGACCGAGGCGTACGAGTACGACGCCGAGCAGCGCAAGCTGCCGGTGGCCTTCGCCCGGATCGCCAAGCTCCGCGAGGAGCACCCCGACGGCTTCGGCGACTGGGAGAACCACGCCACCGACTGGCGCTACAAGTGGGTCGCGGCCGCGCTGCTGAGCGTCCCCGAGGTGCCGCTGGAGGCGGTCCGCCGCTGGCACGGCGAACTGCGCTCGCACTACCTCGCCCAGGGCCACGACCTGCAGCCCTACCACGCCCGGCAGTACCAGCTGGCCGTGCACACCGGCGAGGGCGTCCAGGACGCGTTCGAGCGGTGGGCCACCCGCTGGCGCTCCCGCTACAGCGACTGCCACGCCTGCGAACTGCGCGAGCAGGCCCTGCACTTCGTCCGGCTCGGCGACGACGAGCGGGCCCTGGAGGTCTGGCGGCCGGTGTTCTCCGGCGAGCGCTCCTGCTCCGAGGAACCGCACGTCAGCCGGGCCCTGGCGCTGCTGCCGCTGCTGCGCACCGGCCGGGTCGAGGAGGCCCGCTCCGCCCACCTGACCGGCTACCGCTGGGCCCGCGGCCGCTCCGCCGCCGCCGAACCGGTCGGCCTGCACCTGGAGTTCTGCGCGCTCACCCGCAACGAGCCGCGCGGCCTGGAGATCCTGGCCGAGAACCGGGACCTGTTCGACCGGCACGGCGACCCGCTGGCCCGGCTGCACTTCCTCACCGGCGCCCAGCTCCTGCTGGGCCGGCTGGTCGAGGACGGCCACGGCGGCGTCCCGGTGGCCGGCCCGCCCGGCGCACACCGCACCGCCGCCGCCCTGTACGCCGAACTGCGCACCGAGGGCGACGAGTTGGCCGCCCGCTTCGACGCCCGCAACGGCACCGGCGCGGTCGGCGGAGCCCGCCGGGCCCGGCTGGCCCGCACCCCGCTGGTCGCCGAACCGCTGCCGCTCGGCCTGCGCGCCGCCACCCCCGCCGCTACCCCCGCAGCCGCCCCGGCCGCCCCCGACGCCCCGGGCCGGCCCGCCGATCTGGCTGAACTCGTGTCCAAGGCACGCGAGTTGAGCGTCACCAACCACCCCGAGTCGATCCTGCACTGGAACCGGATCGCCGCCCTGATCGAGGCCCCCGACCACCGGCACCCCGAGGACGCCGAGCAGTCCGGCCTCGGATCGCTCGTCCAGCTGAAGGCCGAACTCGCCCTGGAACGCGCCTTCGAGGAGCACCTCCCGGACGAGCAGGCCGACGCGCTGTACGCCTCGGCCGCCGAGCTGTTCGAGCAGGCCGGGCTGACCGCCCGCGCCCTCGCCTGCCGGGCCCGGCAGGCCGTCCCCCGGCATGACCGCCCCGGCGACCTCCGGCTGATCCGCGAAGTGCGGGCCCAACTGGAGGAGTTGGCGGAAGCCGGGGCCCCGTTCGGCGGCCGCGAACTGGTCGCCGTGCTCCAGGTCCAGGCCAGCGCCGAACTGCGCGCCGTCTTCCAGAGCGCCTCCGGGGAGGGCGGCCCCGACCGCCCCCGGTCGGATCCGGACCCGCAGGCGCTCGCCGAGGCCGAGGCCACCCTCGAACTGCTCCACACCGAGGCGGCCCGGTACGGCCTGCCGCACCGCCAGGCCAACGCCCGCCTGTTCGGCGCCCGGATCCGCTTCCTGGTCGAACGCGGGCAGGAGGACGCCGACTTCGCCGAGTCCGAGCGGCTGGTCGCCGAGGCCGAGCGGCTGATCGAACAGGCCGGCGCCCCCTGGCGGCTCGCCTACGTCCACGGCCAGCGCGGCGAACTCGCCCTCGGCCGGGGCGACCTGGAAGCGGCGGTGGAGCACTTCCAGCGGTCCACCGCGGTCTCCGCCCGGTACGGCGACCGCTCCGGCACCGCCGCCCGGGCCCACGAGGGCCTGGCCCGCGCCCACCTCTGCCTGGACCGCCACGCCGAGGCCGCCGGGGCGCTCACCGAGGCCGCCGCCCGCTACGACCGCCTCGGCGCGGCCGGCGAGGCCGCGTCCGCCCGCATCATGCTCGGCCAGGCGCTGTGCAACGCCGGACGCCCCGACGACGGCGTGGCCGTCCTCGAATCCGTGCTGCTGGAGCCCGCGTTCGCCGAACTCGACGTCCGCGAGCAGGCCCAGGCCCGGCTCAGCCTGGCGCGCGGCCTGCGCGGGGCCGGCGAACCCCGGGCCGCCGCCGAGGAGTACCTGCTGCTCGCCGACCGGGTCGCCGGCTTCGAGGAGAAGCACATCCTCACCATGGTCGCCGCCGAGGCCGCCGTCGCCCTCGCCGTCGCCGAACAGTGGCCCGCCGCCGACCTCGCCCGGCAGCGCGCCCTGGAGGCGCACCGGGCCGGCCCGCACCCCGACGCGGTCTTCGACATGCTGCTGCGCCAGGGCCGCCACCTCGCCGAGCTGCACGACGAGGCGCACCCCGAGGCCGCCGAGCGGGCGCTGGCCCGGCTGGCGGAGGCCGCCGAGGTCGCGGACACCGCCGAACGCGAAGGCCAGGAGTTCGGCTACGGCTGCCCCGAGGGCACCCTGCACGACACCCGGTCCCGCACCCTGAGCACCCTGGGCCGGGACGAGGAGGCGCTCGCCGAGATGGAACTCGCCATCGCCGCGTTCGCCGCCCGGGGCGCCGACGCGTACCACGGGCGGGCCGAGTCGATCCGGGTCGCCGCCGTCCTGGAGGCCAACCGCCTCGACCGCCCCGACGCCGCCCGGGCCCGCCTGGACGCCGCCATCGCGGAACTCACCGCCGCCGGCGCCCCCGACGCCGCCGAACCGCTGGTCGAACTGCGCGCCCACCTGGCCCGGCACTGACCGCACCCGCCGCGCACACCGGCGGCCCGCCGGGGAACCACCCCCCGGCGGGCCGCCGACCCGCTTCCCCCGCGGGCTACTTCAGCCCCAGCACCGAAGCCTCGAAGCTGCGGAACGCGCCCTCCTGCTTCCACTCCAGCGCCGCCTTCGGGCTGGCCGCCAGCAGCGCCGCGCACTTCGGCGTCGGGTTCTGCGCCCCGATCGGCCGGCCCTGGCACTCCGGCACCGGCTTGAACCCGTCGCGGTCCCGCCACAGGCTGCGGCCCGCCACGAAGCCGTACTCCAGCGAGTTGCGCGCCAGGTCCTTCAGGTCGGTGTAGCTCAGGTCGTACGTCCGCGCCGCCCGCACGTACTCGTGGGTGATGTCGATCCGCTCCACGCCCGGGTCGTCGGTGGCCAGCGCGGTCGGCACCCCGTACTTCCGGTACAGCGGGAACGGGTGCTGCGCCCCCTCGACCTGGAGGATCTGCGCGTTCGAGGTCAGCGGCACCTCGACCAGCACCTTGCGCTCGGCCAGGGTGCGCAGCAGGTCCGCCGAGTCGTCCTCGTGGGTGACGTCCACGCCGTGCCCGATCCGCTCGGCCTGGCCGGTCAGCACGGCCTGCCGGATGTGGAAGGTCAGGTCCTCCGGCTTGACCAGCCCGGGCACCAACTCGCCCGCGTGCAGGCTGACGTGGGCCTTCGGGTAGAGCGGACGCAGGTACTGGAGCATCTGCATCTGGAGCTGGTAGTTCTCCAGCGACGCCTGGTAGTCCTCCGGCTGGACCAGGTTCACCGCGACGAACCGGTCGTCCTGGGAGGCGAGTTCCAGGCCGATCAGCAGCTGGGCGAACACCCGCGCCGGGGTGGACGCCCGGGACGCCTGGGACTGGATCCGCACCGTCACCGAGCAGCCCGGCCGGGCCTGCGCGGTGCCGCACCGCTCGGTGGCCTGGTACTCGGCCATCGCCCGGTCCAGGTCGGCGCGGGCCGAGTCCACCAGGCCCTGCATCTGGCCGCCGGCCAGCAGCTTCTGCCGCAGCGCCGCGAAGTCGGGGTCGAAGCCGACCTTGGCGGCCAGCGCCGCGACCCCGCCGGAGGACGGCGTCAGCATGGTCTCCAGGTAGCTCTGGTGCTGGGCCGCCATGGTGTCGGTGACCTCGGCGAGCATCGTGCCCGGGTGGCGCCAGCTGGCCTCGCCGAACTTGCCGAAGGTGGCGAAGAAGTGGTCGTGGCCGGACTCCGCGCCCGGCGTGAAGTCCTGCATCGACCAGGCCCGGATCACCCGGGTGCGGAACTCGCCCTCCGGCAGCGCGTCCGCCGCGGGCCGCAGGGTGCCCTGGCACGGGCCGGTGGCGGAGTCGAGGGTCACCGAGTCGATGCACAGGTCGTCCTGCGCGGCCAGCTGGATCAGCAGCTCGGTGGTGACCGCGCCGGAGAGGTGGTTGTGCAGGTCGCCGCCCTTGGGCATCGCCCGCAGGAAGGCGTCCAGCCGCGCCGGGTCCCGCCGGATCCCGTCCAGCAGGCCGTTGACGGCCGCCTCGGTGGGACGGGAGCCGGCCCGGTCGGCGGCGTGGGCAGTGGGAGCGAGCGGCAGCAGCAGGGCCGCGCAGGCGACGAGAGCTGCCGAGGAGGTACGGCGTAGCGACATCATGATCGCCATGCTGACGGACCGTCAGCCGCCGTACCCCGCAAAGCCGTTCATGGCGTGCGCACATCATCCGAAAGAGTGCCGCCGACCGGCGACGCTCCCGACGGACGTTCGAATCCCGCCGCCCGAGGACGACGCTACTTGCGCTTGGCCTTCCCGGCCGCCCGCTCGGCCTTCACCTTCGCGGCCTTCTCCGCCGCCGCCTGCACCCGCTGCGCCTCCTTGCGTACGTCGGCCTGCAGGGCGCGCTCGCGGCGCAGCCACTCCGGGTCCTCCTCGCGCAGCGCGTCGATCTGCTCGGTGGTCAGCGCCTCGGTGATCCCGGCGCGGTTCAGACCGGTCACCGAGATGCCGAGCCGCGAAGCCACCACCTGGCGCGGGTGCGGACCGTTGCGGCGCAGGTCGGCGAGCCACTGCGGCGGCTCGGCCTGCATCGCGTTGAGCTCGTCGCGGGAGACGACGCCCGCCTGGAACTCGGCGGGGGTCGCCGCCAGGTAGATCCCCAGCTTCTTGGCCGCGGTCGCGGGCTTCATGGTCTGGGAGGTCTTGGGCTTGGGCGTAGTCATGCGACAAGGGTATAGGGAACGCGCCCCTGCCCAGCTCACGGCCGTCCCGCCGCCCGCGCCCGCTAGCCTGGAGCCCGTGACCGAGACCGAGAACCAGCCGTCCCCCGCCTCCTTCCGCCTGGTGTACGTGCCGGGGGTGACGCCCACCAAGTGGCTGCGGGTGTGGGAGGAGCGGCTGCCGGACGTCCCGGTCGAGCTGCTGCAGTCGGCGCCCGCCGAGGGCCGCGCCCTGCTGCTGTCCGGCGGCGCGGACGCCGGGCTGGTCCGGCTGCCGGTGGACCGGACGGTGCTCAGTGCGATCCCGCTGTACACCGAGACCACCGTCGTGGTGTTCCCCAAGGACCACTGGCTGGCCGCCGCCGAGGAGGTCACCGCCGCCGACCTCGCCGAGGAGGTCGTCTTCCACCCGCAGGACGACACCCTCGACTGGCCCGAGCTCCCCGGGCGCCCCGCCTTCGAGCGGCCCGCCACCACCGCCGACGCGATCGAACTGGTCGCCGCCAACGTCGGCGTCCTCGCCGTCCCGCAGTCGCTGGCCCGGCTGCACCACCGCCGCGACCTCACCTACCGCACCCTGGCCGACGTCCCGCAGTCGCAGGTCGCCCTGGCCTGGCCGGAGGAGGCCACCACCGACCTGGTCGAGGAGTTCATCGGCATCGTCCGCGGCCGCACCGCCAACAGCTCCCGCGGCCGCACCGCCGCCGCCGAGGAGCAGCGCCGCCCCTCCAGCACCAAGAAGTCCAAGCCCCAGCCCCAGCAGCGCACCCCCCAGGCCGGCGGCAAGCCCAGGCCCAAGCCCGGCCAGCGCACCGGCGGCGCCCGCACCGGCCAGCCCAAGCGCGGCGGCAGCGGCGGCGGCCGCAAGAAGTAGCCGCCCGCCCGGCGGGGGAGACGGCCGAGGACCGGGCTGCCGCCCGCGGAGCCGGGAGTGCGTCCCGGCATCCGCCCCGCACCCGCCTTCGGTCACCGCACGTTGCCACTTGCCTCCTTTGCGTTACGGGTGCCAAGGGGAATGGCTGGGCTGGCCGCGACTTGACGGAAGACGGCTGGGCCGAGTCGCAGGGGGTCAACTGTGCTGGAAGAGGGCGGAACTGACGCCATGAAGTCTCCCGCGCTCCGCTTCGGTGCGGAGCTCGCCAGGTCGCGGCGGGCGCGAGGGTGGTCCCAGATCAAAGTGCCAGGCGCGCGGTTACGTGGAGCGCGGCCGGACCATGCTGGCGGCCTGGGAGAGCGACTACGATCGGCTCCAGGTCGAGTCGCTGTCCACGGCGGCGACGCTCGCCAGGGTCCGCGTGCTCCGGAAGGAACTGTGATGAAGGTCGATCTGGTCGGCGCCCACTGGGTGAAGAGCAGCTACAGCGGCAACGGCGGCAACTGCGTGGAGTGGGCACCCGGAGCGCGCGCCGGTGTCGTGCCGGTCCGCGACTCCAAGGACCCGCACGGTCCGGCCCTGGTGTTCCCCTCGTCCGGCTTCGCCGCCTTCGTCGCGGCGGTCAAGTCCGGCCGGTTCGGCGAGATCTGAGGCCAGGCCGCCATCGGGAGCCCCGCCACTCGGGTGTGCGGGGCTTCTCCGTGTCCGGGGCGGGTACGCGTCCGCCGACGCCCCGTCGGCCACACGCCTCACGGCGTTCCCGCAGTTGACGCGCTGTGGCCCGCATGATGGTCGACGGGCATCCTTGCCGTACCGACCGAGGAGAGTAGCCACGATGGTGCACGCACGGGCCGGCCAGCCGGCGCAGCCGCAGGACCTGATCGACGTCGCCCGCCTGGTGACGGACTACTACGCGCTGCACCCGGATCCGGAGGACGTCGGACAGCGGGTCGCGTTCGGCACCTCGGGGCACCGGGGTTCGGCGCTGCGCACCGCCTTCAACGAGGACCACATCGCGGCCACCGCGCAGGCGATCTGCGACTACCGGGCCGAACAGGGCACCACCGGGCCGCTGTTCCTCGGCATCGACACCCACGCGCTGTCCGAGCCCGCCCGGGCCACCACGCTGGAGGTGCTGGCCGCCAACGGCGTCACGGTGCTGCTGGACACCGCCGACGGCTACACGCCGACCCCGGCGGTCTCGCACGCGATCCTCACCCACAACCGCACCGGCCCGGCCGCGCTCGCCGACGGCATCGTGGTGACGCCCTCGCACAACCCGCCCGCCGACGGCGGCTTCAAGTACAACCCGCCGCACGGCGGCCCCGCCGACTCCACCGCCACCGGCTGGATCGAGCGCCGGGCCAACGCGCTGCTCGCCGCGGGCCTGGAGGGCGTCCGCCGGGTCCCGTACGCCCGGGCGCTGGCCGCCGACACCACCGGCCGGTACGACTTCCTCGGCGCCTACGTCGACGACCTGCCCGCCGTGCTGAACCTGGACGCCGTCCGGGACGCGGGCCTGCGGATCGGCGCCGACCCGCTCGGCGGCGCCTCGGTGGCCTACTGGGGCCGGATCGCCGAGACCCACCGGCTCGACCTGACCGTGGTCAACCCGCTCGCCGACCCGACCTGGCGGTTCATGACGCTGGACTGGGACGGAAAGATCCGGATGGACTGCTCCTCCCCGTACGCGATGGCCTCGCTGATCGACAAGCGGGACGCCTACGCGCTGGCCACCGGCAACGACGCGGACGCCGACCGGCACGGCATCGTCACCCCCGACGGCGGGCTGATGAACCCCAACCACTACCTGGCCGTCGCCATCGACTACCTGTACCGGCACCGCGAGGGCTGGCCCGCCGCGGCGGCCGTTGGCAAGACCCTGGTGTCCTCCTCGATGATCGACCGGGTGGTAGCCGAGCTCGGCCGCGAACTGCTCGAAGTCCCGGTCGGCTTCAAGTGGTTCGTCGACGGCCTGCTGAACGGCACCGTCGCCTTCGGCGGCGAGGAGTCCGCGGGCGCGTCGTTCCTGCGCCGCGACGGCTCGCCGTGGACCACCGACAAGGACGGCGTCCTGCTGGCCCTGCTCGCCTCCGAGATCACCGCCGTCACCGGCAGCACCCCCTCGGCCCTGTACCGCGAGCTGGTCGCCCGGCACGGCGACCCCGTCTACGCCCGGGTCGACGCCCCCGCCGACCGGGCCCAGAAGGCGGCCCTGGCCGCGCTCGACGCCGACCGGGTCACCGCCGACACTCTGGCGGGCGAGCCGATCACCGCCGTGCTCACCCACGCCCCCGGCAACGGCGCCGCGATCGGCGGCCTCAAGGTCACCACCGAGAACGCCTGGTTCGCGGCCCGCCCCTCCGGCACCGAGGACGTCTACAAGATCTACGCCGAGAGCTTCCACGGCGCCGACCACCTGGCCGAGGTCCAGTCCGAGGCCCGCGAGCTGGTCGCCGAGGTCCTCGCCAAGAGCTGACCCCGCCCGTCCCGCCGCACCCCTCCGGTCCACCAGCCGGAGGGGTGTTGCATTGCGATGCACTCTGTTCGAAGATGTTTGATGTACGGCTCGCCCCTCCTGCGCCGAGCCGCGCCACGAACCACGAGGAGTGCCGCCGTGCACAAGACGGTGACCAAGCTGGCCGACGGCCGCGAACTGGTCTACTACGATGCCGAACCCACCGCGCGGGACGCCGTCGACCGGCGCCCGCTGGAGCCCACCGCGAGCGTCTCCGAGGTCCGGGTCGACCCGTTCAGCGGGGACGCGGTCACCATCGCCGCGCACCGCCAGAGCCGCACCTACCACCCGCCGGCCGCCGAGTGCCCGCTCTGCCCGTCCCGGGAGGGGCGGCTCAGCGAGATCCCGGCGGCGGACTACCAGGTCGCGGTGTTCGAGAACCGCTTCCCGTCGCTCGCCGACTCCTCCGCCGAGCACGTCGCCCCCTGGGCGGACGGCCCGTACGCGCTCACCCCCGGCACCGGCCGCTGCGAGGTGGTCTGCTTCACCTCCGACCACGCCGCCTCCTTCGCCGACCTCGACGAGCCGCGCGCCCGCCTCGTCCTGGACGCCTGGACCGACCGCACCGCCGAGCTGTACGCCCGCCCCGGCGTCCGGCAGGTCTACTGCTTCGAGAACCGCGGCGCCGAGATCGGCGTCACCCTGGGCCACCCGCACGGCCAGGTCTACGCCTTCCCGTTCACCACCCCGCGCACCGCGCTCGCCCTGGAGCGCGCCGCCGCCCACCTCGCCGCGACCGGCCGCAACCTGTACGACGACGTGCTGGCCGCCGAACGCGCCACCACCGGCAAGCCGGACTCCCGGGTGGTGCTGGCGGGCGAGCACTGGACGGCCTTCGTCCCGTTCGCCGCCCGCTGGCCGTACGAGGTGCACCTCTACCCCAACCGCCGGGTCGCCGACCTGACCGGCCTGGACGAGGCCGCCCGGGCCGAGTTCCCGCGGATCTACCTCGACCTGCTGCGCCGCTTCGACCGGCTGTTCCCCGGGCCCGCCCCGTACATCGCCGCCTGGCACCAGGCCCCCCAGCCCGCCACCGCCGAACTCGCCCTGCACCTGGAGCTGTTCACCCTCCGCCGGACCGCCGACAAGCTCAAGTACCTGGCCGGCACCGAGTCCGGCATGGGCGCCTTCATGAACGACGTCCGCCCCGAGGCCGCCGCCCGCACCCTGCGCGAGCTGTAGACCCCGCCCCCACCGAAAGGGCCCGGACCGCACGAGCGGTCCGGGCCCTTTTCCGTCGGCGGAAGACGAGACCCGACAGGGGCTCGGGGAACGGCGAGTCCGTGCCGCTGGTGGCCGGAGCCCATCGGAGGTCCGTGCTGCTGCGTGCAGTAACGGAACCGGAAGCCGATGCGCGCTCCGGCAGTGCACCGCTCGCAGACCGGGCCTCGCCGTTCCCCGAGCCCCTGGCGGGGGCTCTCGCCGTTCCCGGAGCCCCTGATTTCGCTTCCCGCCGTTCTCTACCTCAGGACACCCGGTGCGCGCCCTGCGCGGGCACCGCCGGGAACGCCTGCGGCGCGCCGAAGCCCGCCGCCGCGAACGCCTCGTGCACCGCCCGCTCGACCTCCGCCAGCCGGTCGGTGTCGACCAGGGCGAGCACCGAGCCGCCGAAGCCGCCGCCCATCATCCGGGCGCCCAGGGCGCCCGCCGCGTTCGCGGCGGCCACCGCCAGGTCGGTCTCCGGGCAGGAGACCCGGTAGTCGTCGCGCAGCGAGGCGTGTCCGGCGGTCAGCACCGGGCCCAGTGCCCGCGGGTCGCCCGCGTCGAGCAGGGCGATCACGTCCAGCACGCGCTGGTCCTCGGTCACCACGTGCCGCAGCAGCGGGCGCAGCTCGGCGGGCAACTTCTCCTCCGCCGCGGCCAGTTCGCCGGGGCCGATGTCGCGCAGCGCCCGCACCCCGAGCAGTTCGGCGGCCCGCTCGCAGCCCGCCCGCAGGCCCGCGTACGCGCCGTCGCCCAGGTCGTGCTTGACCCGGGTGTCGATCACCAGCAGGGAGAGGCCGACCGCGGGCAGGTCCAGCGGGACCTGGCGGCCGGCGAGGGTGCGGGTGTCGAGGAAGTAGGCGTGGCCCACGACGCAGCAGCTGGACGCCATCTGGTCGAGCGCGCCGCACGGCACCCCGACGTAGGCGTTCTCGGCGCGCTGGGCGAGCAGCGCCCGGCCGGGGGCGTCCAGGCCGAGGCCGTACAGCTCGTCCAGGGCGATCGCGGTGGCGCACTCCAGCGCGGCGGACGAGGACAGGCCCGCCCCGGTCGGCACGTCCGAGGCGAACGCCAGGTCGGCGCCGCCCACCGGGTGCCCGGCCTCGGCCAGCGCCCAGAACACGCCCGCCGGGTACGCGGCCCAGCCCGGCACCGAGCCCGGGGCCAGGTCGGCGAGCGCGAACTCGGCCACCGAGCCGTCGCCCTGCGCGCTGAACAGCCGCACCCGGCCGTCGTCCCGGCGGCGGGCCGCGACCCGGGTGGTGTGCGGGAGCGCGGCGGGCAGCACGTAGCCCTCGTTGTAGTCGGTGTGCTCGCCGATCAGGTTGATCCGGCCGGGAGCGGCCCAGACGCCCTCGGGGAAGCCGCCGAAGGCGGAGGCGAAGGAGGAGGCGGCATCGGTGGCGGCATCGGTGGTCATCGGGGCGCTCCAGCGGACGTTCACGGACGATCAGACGGTATATCCAACACATTCAAACACACCGCACCAGACTCGAACAGGGTGGCGGCGCCGCCCCGCGGACTATGCTGATCGCCTCCGCACCCCGATTCCCCGGAGGACACCGTGACGACCGACGGCGGACTGCTCGCCGACCAGCGCCGGGCCCTGATCCTCGACCTGGTCCGCCGCGACGGAGCCGTCAAGGTCGCCGAACTGGTCGACCAGCTCGGGGTGTCCGACATGACCGTCCGCCGCGACCTGGACGCGCTCGCCCGCACCGGCACCGTCCGCAAGGTCTACGGCGGCGCGGTCGCCCACACCACCAGCGCGGAGGAACCCGCCTTCGAGGCCAAGTCCACCCTGGCGGCCGAGACCAAGGCCGCCCTCGCCGAAGCCGCCGCCGCCCAGGTCCAGCCCGGCAGCGTGGTCGCCCTCTCCGCCGGCACCACCGCGTACGCCGTCGCCACCCGGCTGCTCGACGTCCCCGGCCTCACCGTGGTCACCAACTCGCTGCCGGTCGCCGAACTCCTCCGCTCCCGCGGCGAGAACGCCCCCGCCCTGCTGCTCACCGGCGGTGCCCCCACCCGCTCCGCCGCCCTGGTCGGCCCGCTCGCCGACCAGGCGATCCGCTCCCTGCACGTCGACCTGCTGCTGATCGGCGCCCACGGCGTCAGCGAACGCGCCGGCCTCACCACCCCCAACCTGGCCGAGGCCCAGACCAACCGCGCCCTGATCGCCTCCGCCCACCGCACCGTCGCCGTCGCCGACCACACCAAGTGGGGCGTCGTCGGCCTCAGCAGCTTCGCCGCCCTCACCGACCTCGACTGCTTCGTCACCGACCGCGCCCTGCCCGCCGAGGCCCGCGCCGTCCTCACCGAGTCCTGCGGCGAACTGCTGCTCGTCTGAGCGACCACGTAGCGACCCGTGGCGGACGGCTGGTCGGCCGACCCTGCCGGCGCCGAGGTCGGTGAACTCGGCCCACGTTCCCCTGGGAATTCAAAATTTTGGTCAAGCGCCTTTCCGGTTGCCGGCGGCTGGGTCACGCAGATGGCACGCATCGAATCGAGTCATGTCCGATTCGCGCATCCGATTCCCTTATGGAAGCTGATTCCGTGACGATCGGTCACGATTGCTCGCATTCCGGTCCGTTTGGTCGACGGCGAAGGATATTGCGAACGGGGGGCTCCGGCCATAACGTTTCGCAGCTTCTCGAATCCTCCTTCTTGCACGGGAACTGATGGCTGTTCACGTGCAGCGGCGGATCGCCCCCTACAGGAAGTGATCATGTCAAAATGGATCGGATAAATCGCCCCAGACTGGCGCGTAGTAGGCTCAGATACCGCGGAATCACCGTCGTCACGACGTTCGTAGCCGCAATGTCCCTCATTATTCCGGCGGCCGGTGCCGCCACCGTGGTCGGCCCGTACCGCTATGACGGTAAAGTCTGGGCAGCCGATCCGCTGCCGGCGGTCCCGGAGGTCACCGGGCACGACGCCACCGGTGCCGCCGACCGGTCCGACCACGGCGTGGCCGCCGGATCGCGCGAGCTGCGCACCCACGACGCGGCGGCCGCCGGCTGGCCGAAGGCATCGAGCACGACGGTGGCGCTCGGCGCGGCCGATCCGTCCGGTGCGGTGGCGCTCGCGGCCCCGGCGGGCGTCGCGAAGTCCAAGGCGCCGGCCTCGGTGAAGGTGGAGACCGCCGACCGGGCCGGGGCCCAGGCCGCGGACGTGGACGGGCTGCTGGTCGGCCTGGAGCCGGCGGACGGGTCCGCCTCCGGCGGCGCGGTCTCGGTCGCGGTCGACTACGGTTCCATCGCCCAGGCGTACGGCGGTGGTTGGGCCTCCCGGCTGCACCTGGTGCAGCTGCCGGCCTGCGCGCTGACCACGCCGCAGTACGCGTCCTGCCGGACCCAGCGGCCGCTGGAGACGGTCAACGACCCGGTTGCCCACAAGCTGACCGCGACCGTCCAACTCCCTGCCCAGGACACCACTTCCGGGGCGCTGAAGCTGGACGCCGTCACCGACTCCGGCACGGCCGTCGCCGCGGTGGCCGGCACCGGCGGCTCGCAGGGCAGCTACACCGCCACCTCGCTCTCCGCGTCCGGCTCCTGGGGCTCGACCCAAGGCGCGTTCACCTACAGCTACCCGATCCCGGTGCCCGCCGCACTCGGTGGCGCGGCGCCGTCGGTGGCGCTGTCGTACAACTCGCAGTCGGTGGACGGGAAGACCTCGGCCCGCAACTCGCAGGCGTCCTGGATCGGCGACGGCTGGGACTACTCGCCGGGCTTCGTCGAGCGCTCCTACCGGCCCTGCGCGTCGGACGGGATCGCCGACTCCGGCGACGAGTGCTGGGCGGGCTGGAACGCCACGCTGTCGCTCGGTTCGCACTCCGGCGAGCTGGTGCGCGACAGCAGCGGCGCCTACCACCTGCAGAACGACGACGGCACCAAGGTCGAACGGTTGACCGGCGCGTCCAACGGCATGTGGGACGGCGAGTACTTCAAGGTCACCACCACCGACGGCACCCAGTACTACCTGGGCCTCAACCACGCGCCCGGCACCACCGCCGACGCCGCGACCAACAGCGCCTGGGGCGCGCCGGTCTACCACCCGAACTCCGGTGACCCCTGCTACAGCGCGAGCGCGGGCAAGAACTCGCTCTGCCCGGCGAACCCCGGCTACCGCTTCAACGTCGACTTCGTCGTCGACCCGAACGGCAACGTCCAGCGCTACGACTGGGCGGCCGAGGCCAACTGGTACAACCGGGGCCTGGGCCAGGTCGCGGCGGCGGGCAACGGCGGCACGATGACCGCCTACACCCGCGGCGGCTACCTGACCCAGATCTCCTACGGCTACCAGCTCGCCGACGCCCGGGCCGGCCACGACCCGGCCGCGAAGGTGGTCTTCACGCCCGCGCAGCGCTGCACCACCTCCGACACGGTCTGCCAGTACGCCAACCTGTCGGCGAGTACCGCCACCAACTGGCCCGACGTCCCGTACGACCTGAACTGCACGCAGGGGATGGCGACTTCCGGCACCGGCGCGAACGTGTGCCGGATCGGCGCGCCGACCTTCTGGTCCACCGTCCGGCTGAAGTCGGTCACCACCAAGGTGAAGACCGCCGGCGGCTGGCAGGACGTCGACTCCTACGAGCTGACGCACCTGTTCTCGGACGCCGGCGGTGTGATGGACCCGGTCACCGGCAAGACCGTCGACCCGGCCGACGCCGGCCAGCTGCAGGCCGTCATGTGGCTCTCGCAGATCCGGCACACCGGCCTGGACACCTCGGCGGGCGGCAGCGGCACCGTGGCGCTGGACCCGGTGGTCTTCACCGGCGTGGAGATGGACAACCGGGTCGACGGCGGCCCCGCCGCCCCGCCGCTCTACCGCCCCCGGATCTCCCAGGTCCAGACCGAGACCGGTGAGCAGATCGCGGTCAAGTACCGCGACCCCGAGTGCTCCCGGACCGCGGGCGCCATGCCGGCCTCGGCCGACCGCAACACCATGGCCTGTTTCCCGGTCTACTGGGCGGCGGCCGGCGTCAAGGACCCGTCCCTGGACTGGTTCCACAAGACCCTGGTCGAGCAGGTCTCCGACAACGACCGCACCAAGGCCGGGTCCCCGTCCCGGGTCACCGCGTACGCCTACGGCGGCGGCGCGGCCTGGCACCGCGACGACTCCGACCGCACCGACGACCAGTACCGCACCTGGAACGACTTCCGCGGCTACCGCACCGTCACCGTCACCACCGGCGCCGCACCCGACCCGGTCACCCAGAGCACCGTGTCCTACTTCCAGGGCATGGACGGCGACTACAAGGCCGACGGCAGCAGGCGCAGCGTCAGCCTGAGCAACTCGCTCGGCGAGTCCAGCACCGACAGCAACTGGATGACCGGAGCCGCCCAGGAGACCGACACCTACGACCGGGCCGGCGGCACGGTCGTCGCCAAGTCGCTCGCGTCGGTGGCCGGTCAGATCACCACGGAGCACCGCGCCCGCACCGCCTGGACGGGCAAGACCCCGCCCGGGACGCTGTCGGTGCTGCCCGACCTGGAAGCCCACCGGGTCCAGCAGACCAGCACCCGGGCACTCGCCCTGAAGGCCGACGGAACCTGGCGCACGACCAGGGCGGACGTCTTCTTCGACGGCCTCGGCCGACCGGAGAAGACCGACAACAAGGGCGACCTCGCGGACCCGGCCCAGGAGACGTGCACCACCGTCTCCTACGCGAACGCCCCCGCGTCCGCCCCGATGCTGCTGAACCTGCCCAAGGAATCGGTGACCGTCGCCGGCCCGTGCACCACCGCGGCCGGGGCCACCAGCACCCTGGAGGACGAGCGCTTCTACTACGACGGCGACGGCACGCTCGGCAACCCGGGCAGCCTCGGCAGCGTCGGCGGCAACGGCACCACCGTCGGCCTGCTCACCGCCACCCAGGGCGTCACCTCCTACGACGCCTCCGGCAACCCGGTCTTCCAGACCAACGGCGCCGTCACGTACGACGGCTACGGTCGGGTCACCAAGTCCGTCGACTCCGCGGGCAACGCCGAAACGACGGTCTACACCCCGGCCACCGGAACCCTGGCGACCGGGGTGAGCACCACCAACCCGCTCGGCTGGGTCTCCTCCAGCACCTTCGCCTCCCCGCGCGGTCTGGTCACCCACGCCGTGGACGCCAACGGCCGGGTCACCGACTCCACCTACGACGCGCTGGGCCGCCGGACCCAGGTCTGGATGCCCGGGCGCGCCATGGCCACCCAGAGTCCCGACCGCACGTTCGCCTACGCGGTCCACGGCGCCGGCACCCAGCCGGACCCGTCGTCCGTCACCACGCGGAGCCTGCGCGAGGACCAGACCTACAGCACCGTCGTCAGCATCTACGACGGCTTCCTGGCGCTGCGGCAGACCCAGACCACCACGGCCGACAACTCGGCGGGCCGGCTGATCGCCTCCACGAAGTACGACTCGCACGGCTGGCAGGTCTCCGCGGCCGCACCGTACGCCGACCCGACCACCGCGCCGGGCGGCACCCTGTTCGTGGAGAACGAGAACACCCTCCCCGCCCAGACGGTCACCAGCTACGACGGGATGGGCCGGAGCACGGGCACCGCGCTGTACGGCAAGGCGCACCAGCTCTGGCAGGCCACCACCGCCCACCCGGGCGTGGACCGCACCGACACCACGCCTCCGCCCGGTGCCGCCGCGACCACCGTCGTCACCGACGCGCGCGGCCGGACCGTCTCCAGCACCGTCCACGGCGGCCCCGGCGCCGACGCCACCACCACCTACACCTACCGGCCCTCCGGCCAGGTGGCGTCGCTCACCGACGCCACCGGCAACACCTGGTCCTACACGTACGACCTGCTGGGTCGCAAGACTTCGCAGACCGACCCGGACAGCGGCACCTCCACCACCACCTACGACGCGCAAGGACGCGTCGCCACCCTCACCGACGGCCGCGGGCAGACCCTGTCGTACGGGTACGACACCCTCGGACGACTGGTCGGCACCTTCGACGGCCCCAGCACCACCGATACCGCCAAGCAGCTGACCCGATACGTCTACGACACCCTGCAGAAGGGCTACCCGACCTCCGCCACCCGCTACGTGGGCGGCGCCGGCGGCAGCGCCTACACCACGGCGTTCACGGGCTACAACACGGCCTACCAGCCGACCGGTACCAGCGTCACGATCCCCGCCGCCGAGGGCAAGCTGGCCGGCACCTACACCCTGGGGACGGACTACACCCCCAACACCGGCCTGGTCGCGCACAGCACCTTCGGCGCGGACGGCGGACTCCCGTCCGAGTCGGTCGGCTACGGCTACAACCTGCAGGGCGGGCTGGTCAGTTCGGGCTCCGGACGGTTCACCCACTACCTGGATGTCGCCAACTACAGCCCGCTGGGCCAGGTCCTGCAGTCCACCTACGGCGACGCGGGCAAGCAGTACCGCACCGCGCAGACCTACGACGACACCACCGGACGCCTGGCCACCAGCCGGGTCAGCGTCGAGACCGGCACCAACGCGCTCTCCGACACCACCTACGGCTACGACCAGGCGGGCAAGCTCACCACCGTCTCCGACCGCCAGTCCAACGGCGCCACCACCCCCGTCGCCGACACCCAGTGCTTCGGCTACGACGGCCTGAACCGGCTGACCACCGCCTGGACCGACACCGCCGGCACCACCGTGCCGACGGCGGGCCAGCTCGCCACCTGCAACTCCACCAGCCCGGCCCCGGCCACCGTCGGCGGCCCGGCCCCCTACTGGGAGAGCTGGCAGTACGACCTGCTCGGCGACCGCACCCAGCAGGTCCAGCACGACCTGACGGGCAACACTGCCAAGGACACCACCCAGACCAGCAGCTACCCCGGCAACGGCACCACCAAGGCCGACCAGCCCAACCGGCTGACCACCGTCACCACCACCGGCCCGACCGGCACCACCGTCCTCACCCCGCAGTACGACGCCGCGGGCAACACCACCACGCGCACCACCACCGGCGCGACCACCGGCACCCAGAACCTCACGTACGACGCCGAAGGCCGCACCGCCACCGTCAACCAGACCACCGGCTACCTCTACGACGCCGGCGGCAGCCTGCTGATCCAGCGCGGCCCGACCGGCACCACGCTCTACCTGTTCGGCGGGGCCGAACAGCTCACCCTGGACAAGGCCACCCAGACCGTCAGCGGCCTGCGCCACTACCCCAACCCCGACGGCACCACCATCGTCCGCTCCAGCGGCGGCGCCCTCACCTACCAGCCCGCCAACCACCAGGGCACCGCCCAACTCCAGGTCGACGCCACCACCCTGGCACCCACCCGCCGCGCCTACGACCCCTACGGCAACCCGCGCGGCACCCAGCCCACCAGCTGGGCCGACAACCGGGGCTACCTCGGCCAGCCCGCCGACTCCGGCACCGGCCTCGACCTGCTCGGCGCCCGCAACTACGACCCCGCCCTCGGCCGTTTCCTCGCCGTCGACCCGGTCCTGGAGGTGGGCGATCCCAACCAGATGGGCGGCTACACCTACGCGGGCGACAACCCGGCCACGCTCAGCGACCCCACCGGCCTGTGGGGGGACAGCTTCTTCCACTTCATGACGACGGCCGTCACCGTCGTCGTCGTCGCCAGCGCCGTCGCCGCCTGCTGGGAGGGCGGCCCCCTCGCGATCGAATGCGGAGAAGGAGCCGCGACCGCGACCGGAGCCGTCATCAACTACCTGGGCGGTGACGCCGGCCCCTCGCACGGGGAGTCGGCCGGCGGCGGGAAGAAGGGCGCCGGCAAGGGAACCACCGACCCCCACGAAGCCACCAAGGAGGCGGCCAAGAACGGGGCGACGCACACGGCCAACGAAGCCGCCGTCGTCGGCAAGAGCGACGCCGCGCTGGAGGCGGCGGCGACCGCGGCCGCCGCGGAGTCCGAGTACGCCCTCAAGAACGAATCGGCCCTCGCCAAGAACGCGGAAGAACTCGCCGGGGACGGCAAGGGCGAGGGCACGGGGAAGCCCGCGGCGGACCCTGCCGGGAACGAGACCAAGGCCGGAACCGATGACCCGGCTGCCCCGGTCACGCCCAGTGACAAGCCGACCGGGCCGGGACACGGGAGCGGAGCCTCCGAGACCCACGCCGAGAAGGGAGTGGAGTCCACCCTGGCGGGCACCAATCCCACCGGCTCCAAGATGAACTGCTCCCTGTGCGCCCTCGCCGGCTACAACCGGCTGGGGGGCTTCATGGACGACCCCGACGTGATCACCGAAGCCGAAGCCATGACTGAACCCGTCGACGCTTCGGTCGTCGAATCCTTCTTCGGGGCACCCTTCGAGGAGACCGCGGGCCGGGATGAGATCGCCGACCGGATGACGGAACTCGGCCCCGGAAGCCGGGGAATCGTGCTGGGATACGATGTCGACGCCAAGGGCAAGTACACAGGCGTGGGACACTACTTCAACGTCACCAACGACGGTGGGCGGATCAAGTTCCTCGACTACCAGAGCGAGACGTTCGCCGACACCGAGGCGTGGGACAGGCTCGACCTCCTGATCCCCTGGGAATCCGAAGGGGAATCCGAATGACGAGGATCACCGACTCGGCAGGGGCGCTCGCCGCGGCGGAGGAGTACTGCAGGCGTGAGATCCGGACCTGGGAATCCCTGGACTGCTACCTGGTCATCCACCCGGAGATCACGATCGAGGGCGCGTACGTCGTCTCGTACCTGGCGAGGAACGGCCGCCTCGGCGGCGCCTTCCCGGTCGTGGTCGACGCGGAGACCGGAGCCTGCAGGTTCGTGGACGGAATCGCCGAGTACAAGGAACTGAAGAAGCGCAGCCGCGGCTGACAAGTCGCGGCCGACAGCCGACGGGAGTGCCCCGCCGCCCCGACCGGGCGGCGGGGCACTCCCGTCCGGCGGCCCCACCCGCCTCCACCCCCTGCCCCCGCCCGCCGCCCGCCGGACGAACCCGGCCCGGGCCGTACGTGGGCGGCGTTCCGCACCTCCGGTGTCCCGGCGAACGCCCGTGCCTGACGCGGCGCTAGGATCTGCTCTCCCGGCCCCGCGGTGTTCCCCGGGCGCCCCGAACACGACCCGGAGTGATGCGCCTTGGCCGTGAGCAGGCTCGTGCGTGCGGAGTTGGACCGCCACCGGTGGGGCGCGCTGAGGTGCGGCTGCCGGGGAACCGCGGAGCACGTGCCGGACATCTTCCGCGCCATCCTCGAAGCCGAACGCGCCCAGGACGCCGTCGGCGTCCTCCTGGCAGGCCACCTGGAGGTCGAGGGGAACCTCTTCGAGGCGTCCGTCCCCGCGGTCGGCGTGATACTGGCGGCGCTCGGCGGGGAGCTGTCGGCGTACGCGCGGTCGCAGCTGCTGGAGACGCTGTACGCGCTGACCCACGGCGAGTCCCACCACTCCGAAGTCCCCCGGGGGAGGAGCCGGCTGGGCGACGAGTGCCGGCTGCGGGCCCGCGAGGGGATCTGGCTGGTGGCCGCGGCGGGGTTCGGTGCGGACCGCGAGTTGGCGGCCGACATCCTGGCAGCCGTCGACCTCGACGAGGACCGGTCCGCCTACTACGCCCGGGCGTTCCCCTCGAAGCGCTGAGCGGAGGAGCGGGCGGACGGGCGGGCGGGCCGGCCGGGCCGGTCGAAGCGGGTGGGCGCCGCAACTCTCCCGGTCCGCGGCCCACTTGCCGGTACGTGCCACTTGGTCTGGACCACTGGACGTCCGGCGGGCCGTTTGCGCACACTGGCGCGATGAAGCTCCGACCGGCCACCGGCCTGGAACTGCACGACCTGGACGTGCCCGACCCGGGGCTGCTGCCGTTCGCGGCGGGCAGCTTCGACGCCATCGGGCCGCTCTCCAGGGCGGACTTCCCGCACCGGCACTCGTTCTACGAGCTGGTCTACGTCGCGGCGGGCAGCGGTACCCACGTCATCGACCTGGCCGAGCACCGGATCCAGCCGCCCACGCTGTACGCGGTGCTGCCGGGCCAGGTCCACCGCTGGAGCGGGGCCCGCCAACTCGACGGCTGGGTAATGCTGTTCAACGAGGACTTCCTGCACCGGCACCCCGAGGACCTGGCCCTGGTCCGGGCCCTGGCGGCCGGCCCGGCGATCCGCCCGGACCGCCGCGAGCACCGCGAAATGGTCGGCGTGATACGGGAGTTGACGGCGGAACACGAGGCCGGCCTGGAGGGCGGCCTGGGCGTGCTGCAGGCCCTGCTGCACGTCCTGCTGGTGCGCGCCCGCCGGGCGGCCCGGGGCTGCGGCGCCCCCGCCGCGCCCCGAACGGCCGGGCACCCGCTCGCCACCCGGTTCGCCCGGCTGATCGCCGACGCCGACCGCACCGACCGCTCGGTGCTCGCCCTGGCCCGCGAACTCGGCGTCTCAGCGGGCTACTTGCACGAGGTGGTGAAAGAGGCCACCGGTCGCACCCCGGCCCGGCTGGTCCGCGAGCAGCAGACCCTGGAGGCCAAGCGCCTGCTCACCACCACCGATATGACGATCCGTCAGGTATCGGCCGCAGCAGGATTCTCCGATCCGGCCTACTTCTGCCGCTTCTTCCGCCGCGAAGTCGGCCGCACGCCGGGCGAGTTCCGCGAGAAGGCGGGCTGACCCGCCCAAGGCGGTTCCCTGAAGGCCGAGTTCGGCCCACCGATCCATCGGGCCGCCCGCCGACCCGTCGGCCTGCCGGAAACCGAAAGGCCGCCTTGAGGCTGCCCGCCCCCGCCCGCGACCCGTCCGGCGGCTCCGCCGCAGTTCACCGGCGGTCCGCTCCGGGCCCGCCCTAAGCCGGGATCAGGCGGGCCCTAAGCTCGCCCTAAGCCCGGCCGACGGCCGCCCGGATCCCGGTTGACGCCCGGTCGAACGGCGCGCGACGGCGGCTGAGGAATGCACCACGTCCCGCCGCCCCCGTCCATCGACGGCCCCGGCGGGCAGGGCCTAGCGTCTGAGGCACCCCACAGCGCCGCCGTGTCGGGAGACCCGACCTCTCCAGGTGTCATGTCCCATCCAAGGGAATCCGGGCGTGCGGCGACCAACGAAGCAGTCGAACGGAGAGCCATGCCCACCCCCCACAACCCGCTGGACGGCCTGGGAGAACTGGCCGAGCGCAAGATCAGCCGCAAGGGCCTGCTCAAGGCGGCCGCCGCGGCCGCCGCCGCACCCGTGCTGGTCGGCGGCGGAGTCGCGCTGGCCCGCGAAGCGGCCGCCGCCGACGTCCCGGCCCCGCTCACCCCCGAATGCACCGACGGGCACGTCACCGGCGAGCAGATCGAGGGCCCGTACTTCAAGCCGGGCTCCCCGCTGCGCACCAACCTGGTGACCAGCGGCACCCCCGGCACCCCGCTGACCGTCAGCGGCTACGTGTTCGGCCGCAACTGCGTACCGATCGCCGGTGCCCTGCTGGACTTCTGGCAGGCCGACACCAACGGCAACTACGACAACTCCGGGTACACCTTCCGCGGCCACCAGTTCAGCGCCGCCAACGGCGCGTACACGCTGACCACGATCATCCCGGGCCTCTACCCGGGCCGCACCCGGCACATCCACGTCAAGGTGCAGGCGCCCAACCAGCCGATCCTCACCACCCAGCTGTACTTCCCGAACGAGCCGCGCAACGCCACCGACACCATCTACGACCCGGCCCTGCTGATGACGGTCCGCCAGGTCGGCAACGGGAGCGAAGCGAGCTTCGACTTCGTGCTCAACGTCAACGGCACCGGCTCGCCCAGCCCCAGCCCGAGCAGCTCGAACCCGGGCTCGCCGAGCCCCAGCCCGAGCAACACGGGCGGTGGCACCACCAGTTGGAAGGTCGGCACCAGCTACAAGGCCGGCGACGTGGTCACGTACAACGGGGTCACCTACGTCTGCATCCAGGGGCACATCGCGTACGCCGGCTGGGAGCCGCCGAACGTCCCGGCCCTCTGGCAGCGTCGCTGACCGGCCCCCGGTCCCGTCGCTGACCGGCCCCACCCCCACGCGGACGGTCAGCGGCGACAGCCACCCGAAGCGGCGGCACGGCCCCACTCCCCGGGAGGGGAAAACCGGGAGACCGGGGTCCGTGCCTGCCGAGCGCCATGACGGCCCGAGCGCGGGGTGCCCGGGCCGTCATGGCGCCCCACCGACCCGACCCGCACCGCACCGCACCACCCTCCCGACCCCCGCACGCCCGGCCCCGCGCACCGCACCGCGCGCACCGCACCGCGCACCGCACCGCCTCGCACCGCGCGCAGCGCCTGCCCCGCACCGGCACGTCCGCGAACCCCTCGCCGCCCGCCCCGGAACCACCCCACCCGCTCGGTGCACCGGTGGGGCGGCGAGGCCGGGCCCCGATAACCCCTCGCGCCCCCGCCGCCGCAGCGCCTAACCTCCGGTCCAGGACCGCCACCGGGGAGAACCGCACCGTGCCGATGCACCGCACCGTCCGCGTCGTCAACGAGCTGACCGCCCGTTGGGGTCGCGCCGCTCCCGCCGCCGGACGGAACACCGCCCTCAGCGCCCCCGCCGCCTGGGCCCCGCTCGCCCTGCTCGCCGCGGGCGCCGCCGGCCCCGCCGCCCGCGAACTCGCCGACGCGCTGGGCGTCCCGCTCGACCTGGCCGCCGGATCCGGCCGCGAACTGCTCGCCGCCCTCGACCGGACGCCCGGCGTCACCGCCGCCCTCGGCCTGTGGACCGTCGACCGCCTCCCGCTCGAACCGGCCTGGACCGCGGCCCTGCCCCCGCACAGCCACGGCCGGATCACCGGCGACCCGGACGCCGACCGGGCCGCCCTCGACCGCTGGGCCGCCGACCGGACGGCCGGGGCGATCCCCCGGATGCCCGCCCCGGTCACCCCGGACACCGAACTCCTGCTGGCCGGCGCGCTCACCGTCCACACCGACTGGATCCGCCGCTTCTGGCCCTGCTCCCAGCAGCCCGAGGCCGGCCCCTGGCGGGGCCGCGACCTCGCCGGGCTGTCACGGCGCACCGGGCTGCTCGACCGGGTCGGTGTCGCCGACACCGCCGCCGGGCCGCTCACCGTGCTCAAGGTGCTGGGCCGGCGCGGCGTCGACGTCCACCTCTGCCTCGGCCCCGAGGGCGCCGACCCCGGCGCCGTCCTGGCCGCCGCCGTCGGCACCGCCGCGCACCCCCGCACGGTGCGCCCCGGCACCGAGCTCCCCGACGGCGCCCCCGGTCCCGGGCTGGACGCCCGCTGGGTGCGCAGCTACTCCCGCGAGCCCGTGCTCCACGTCGAGACCGTCGAGTTCGACCTGGCGGACGACCACGACCTGCTGGAACGGCCCGACCTGTTCGGCCTGCGCACCGCCGCCGACACCGGCCGCGGCCACTTCCCCGGCATCAGCGCCGAGCCGCTGGCGGTCGAGTCGGCCCGGCAGACCACTACCGCCGTCTTCGGCCCGCGCGGCTTCCGGGCCGCCTCGGTCACCGCCTTCGGGGTGGTCGGCGCCGTCGGCATCGCCCCGCCGCCCCCGTACCTGGCCCGTCGCCTCACCGTCGCCTTCGACCGCCCCTTCGCCTTCCTCGCCGTCCACCGCACCTCCCGCCTGGTCCTGGCCGCCGGCTGGGTCGCCGACCCGACGCCCGCCCACCCGGTGCCCGAGCACCTGGAGGAGGACGACGACCCGGAGGGCGACTGGTGAGGCCCCGCCGCGCACCGGCGCCCGGGGCGCTCGCTAAGCTCCCCGCTCGATCCCGTGCGAACGGCACGGTGACGGGGTGCGCCGCACGGCGGGCAGGGGAGTGGGAACGGCATGAGACGGTGGAGCGGATTCGGCAAGGCCGCGCTGGTCGTCCTGATCGCGGGGGTGCTGCTCCCGATCGGTGCGATCGCCTACGGGTTCACCCTCGGGCCGCGTTCGATCGTGCTGGGCAGCAACAGCATGGCCCCCACCTACCGGTCCGGCCAGCGGGTCCTGACCTACGCCGTCGAACCCGGGGACGTCCGCCGTGGTGACGTGGTGCTCTTCTCGACCGCCATGGAACCCGGTGGTCCGCCCGTGCGGGTCCTCAACCGGGTGATCGCCCTCGGCGGCGACCACGTCTCCCAGTGCGGTGACCAGCCCGTCCAGCTGAACGGCAGTCCGCTCGACGAGCCCTACCTGCGGGGCGACAGGCCCGGCGGCGAGCGCTGCTTCGACGTCACCGTCCCCGCCGGGGAGATGTTCACGATGGGCGACAACCGGGGCCTCTCCTTCGACTCCCGGTACCGGGGCACCTTCCCGCTCACCTCGGTGATCAGCCGCGACCAGGGCAACGACGCCGCACTGACCACCATCGGCCTGCTCCTGGTGCTCGGCCTGCTGCTCCTGCCGGTCGCCCTGGTGTTCTCGCTGATCGCCCGCCGCCGCCGACGCACCAACCCGCCGCAGCCCGCCGGCTACCCGGCCTGGGTCCTGGGTCAGACCCCGACCGGCCCGCCCGCAGCGCCGTTCGCGGCCCCGCCCGCCGTCCCGGCCCCGGCCGAAGCTCCGACGACCCCGGCGACCCCGGCGGCCCCGGCGCCCCCCGAGGGGCCCTGACGAGTCCCGGCGAGCCCTGACGGATTGTCAGTGCGGGCGCCTAGCATCGCGCGCATGCGAGCATCAGGCACCTTCACCGTCCTCGACTTCACCCCCGCGCCCGTCCCGGAGAGCGGGGTCAAGACCGGCGCGGGCGTCGGCGTGGCCACCATGCGCAAGGAGTTCGCCGGCGAGGTCGAGGGCCGCTCCGACACCCTGTTCACCGCCGCCTACGACCAGGCCGCGGGCGTCGGCACCTACCTGGCGATGGAGTCCTTCGCCGGGAGCCTGCACGGCGTCGCGGGCACCTTCAACTTCGCGCACTCCGCGACCACCCTCGGCACCGCCCGGGACGACGAGTACTTCGTCATCGTCCCCGGCAGCGGCACCGCCGCCCTCACCGGCATCACCGGCACCGGCGACATCGTCGTCGACGAGGACGGCACCCACCACATCCACCTCGACTACACGCTGCCCGCCGGGTAGCACCCGTTCGAACGGCGGGCACCCCGCCGGTGCGGCGCGCGTCAGTGCCCGCGGGCCCACGCGCACAGCACCGGCACGCACCGCTCCGCGAAGTACTCGTAGTCCTCGGCGGTGTTGTACACGTGCGTGGACAGCCGGAAGTACCCCGTCCCGCCGAAGCTGGTGAACGCGGCCTCCACGCCGAACTCGGCGGCCAGCCGGTCGCGCAGCGCGTCCGCCTCCAGCCGGGTGCGGCCCAGCCCGGCCGGGAGCCGGACCAGGCGCAGCGCGTTCACCGGCATGCCGACGTCGGCCGCGGCCGGCTCCCCGGTCGCGTCGGTGATCGCCGCGCCGATCAACTGCTCGGCGTAGTCCGCGAGTTCGCCCATGTAGCGGCGGGCCCCGGCCCAACTCCACTGCTCGGCGACGAAGTCCAGCGCGGTGGGCGCCGCCAGGTAGCCGGTGACGTCCAGGGTGCCCTGGGTGTCGAAGCGCTCCGGGAACGGCTCCTCCGCGCCCCAGGAGTCGATCAACGGGTAGAGCGAGTGCCGGAGTTCGCCCCGGGCGACCAGCGCGGCGGTGCCGCGCGGCGCGCAGCCGAACTTGTGCAGGTTGCCGACCCAGGCGTCGCAGTCCGCCCCCGCCAGCGGGTCCTCGTCCAGCCCCGGCACGTGCGCGGCGTCCACCAGCAGCGGCACGCCCCGCTCCCGGGCGAACGCGCCGACCAGGTCGACCGGCAGGTAGCGGGCGGTCGCCGAGGTGATCCGGTCCAGCACGATCAGCGCCGTCCGCCCGGTCACCGCCCCGGTCACCGCCGCCGCGGCCTCCTCGGGCCCGGCCCCCAGCGGGACGTGCACCGTGCGCACCGCCCCGCCCCAGCGCCGGGCCAGCCGGGCCGCCCCCATGGTCACCGCCCCGTACCCGTGGTCGGTGACCAGCACCTCCCCGCCGTCCCGGTGCGGCAGGCTCCCGTACACGGCGCTCGCCCCGGCGCTCGCGTTCGGCACCAGCGCGGTGAGGGCGGCCGGCACCCGCAGGAAGTCGGCGATCGCCGCCCGCGCCGCCGCCACCCGCCGCGGCAGCCCGGGGAACCACACCACCGGCGAGGCGTCCATCTCCTCGCGCAGCCGCTGCTGCTCCCGCTGCGCCACCAGCGGCACCGCCCCGAACGACCCGTGGTTCAGGTGCCGCATCCCCGGGTCCAGCGACCACCCGGCGGCGGCGGGACGCCCGTCCCGCAGCAGCAGGGGCTCAGGCGCGACGAGGGTGCCCACGACTTCTCTCCGATCCGGCCCGGAGCGACACTGCCCCGTTGACCTGCGAGGATCCTGACACAACCGCCCCCCGCCCCGACCGGCGGCCCCGACCGTCCCGCCCCGGCGGGCTCAGCGGCGCGGCATGCCGCCGTGCGGGCTGTACACGACCAGCGGCAGCGAGCCCTCGGCCGGGTAGGAGGGTTCCACGACGTGTTCGATGTGGAAGTGGCCGCCGTCGTCCATCCCGGCGATCTCCCGCAGGTCCGCCGCGAACATCGTCCGCGCGGCCTCCCCGCCGCCGATCACCAGCAGCGAGCGCTCCTCGTCCACCGCCGCCAGCACGCCGCCCGCCGAGGCCCGCACCTCGATCCCGCGCAGGGAGCCGTGCGCGGGCAGCAGCCCCGCCCCGGCCGCCGCCAGTTCGGCCAGCCGCCGCAGTTCCTCCGCCGACCCGGCGAGCACCACCTCGCCGTCCCCGGTGCCGCCGTCGATCTCCACCCGTTCCCCGCCCCTCCGCCGCCGGCCGGTCGTCGGCCGGCCCCGGGCGGCAAGTCTCCCAGGGGCGGCGGCGCGGCGGAACGGGTGCTCAGGCCCGGCGGGAGATGAACATGACGTACTCGCAGGGGTCGTCCGTCCGGTTGGCGAAGCCGTGGTCGGCGTCGGCCTGGAGGAACAGCGAGTCACCGGCCCGCAGGGTCTCGACGGCGCCGCCGAGTTCGACGGTCAGGGTGCCCGCGAGCACCAGGAGCTGTTTCTCGGCGCCCGCCGGGTAGGCGGGCAGCAGCCCGGTGGAGACCCGCGCGGGGAGGCGGTGCAGGACCATCTCGGCCCCGCCCGCGCCCGGGGCCGCCGACACCACGTGCCGCTCGAAGCCGGTCTCCGGGTCGCGGAAGACCGGCCGGTGCTCGGCGCGCAGCACCACGGCCACGCCGGGCGAGGCTGCGCCCGGGGCGCCGGTCAGCTCGGAGAGGGTGGCGCCGAGCGCGTGGGCGATCCGGGAGGCGACGCCGATCGTCGGGCTCTTCTCGCCGCGCTCGACCTTGGAGAGCATCGCCCGGCTGACCGCCGACCGCACGGACAACTGCTCCAGGGTCAGGCCCGCCTCCTCGCGCCGCCGCCGCACCCGGCCGCCGAACGCCCCGGCGAGCTCGTCGTCGTGCGGTGGTCCGGCCGCGGTCCCATCCTGTTCGGCCACCGTGCTCCTCGATCGATGTGCTGCCTGCCCGTACGGCCCACAGTGTAGTGTTTCTTCTATCGAAGATTCGTTCTTCCATCGGAGACGCGCGACGCGCGTCCCGTCACGAGGGGGGTTCCATGCGCCTGATCTCCACCGGCCGGCTGCACGCCGCGTTCGAGTTCGGCGACCTGCGGGTGGTCGCGCTGCGGGACGGCCACATCGACATGCCGCCGACCCGGCTCCGCCGCGAGGACGGGTGCGCGTTCGACACCGTGCCCGACGGCGTCCCGCTGGCCGACGGCAACCTGCGGCTGTCGGTCAACGCCTTCCACGTCACCGACGGCACCCGCTCGCTGCTGGTCGACACCGGCGCCTCGAACGTCTGGCACGACCCGACCATGGGCCTGCTGCCCGAGGCGCTCGCCGAGGCGGGCATCGACCGGGCCGGCATCACCGACGTGGCCGTCACCCACCACCACGAGGACCACGTCAGCGGCCTGATCGCCCCCGACGGTACGGAGGCGTTCCCCGCGCTCGAACGGGTGTGGATCGGCGCGGGCGACACCGGGGTCTTCACCGGACGGCTCGCCCCGGTCCGCGACCGGGTCGTCCCCGTCACCGAGCAGGTCGCCGTCAACGACTGGGCCACCGCGCTCCCCGCCCCCGGCCACACCCCGGGCCACACCGTCTACGAGATCACCAGCACCGCCGGCCACCTCCTGGTCTGGGGCGACACCGTCCACGTCCCCACCCTCCAGTTCGGCCGCCCGAGGGTCACCTGGGAGTACGACGCCGACCAGCCCCGGGCCCGCACCGCCCGGCTGGCCCTGCTCGAACGCCTCGCCACCCCCGACCACTACGTCGCCGGCGCCCACCTCGACTCCCCAGGCATCGCCCGGGTCACCCCCGACGCCGACGGCTACGCCCTGGAGTACCTCGCCCCGCCGCTCGGCTGAGGCCGCCCGCCCGGGCCGACCGCGCACGCCCGCCCGCCCCGGACGGCAACCGGGACGGGCGGGCGGGCGGTACGGAGGGGCAGACTCAGGCCAGCGGCTGCGGCCTGATCATCGCGAACGGGGCGCCCTGCGGGTCGGCGACCACCGTCATCCGGCCCGCCATCATGTCGAACGGCGGCGCGAGCACCGTCCCGCCCCGCTTGACCAGCGCGTCCACGGTGGAGTCCACGTCGTCCACCGCGAAGTAGGTCAGCCAGTGCGCCGGGGTGCCGGGCGGGTCGTTGGCCAGCAGGGTGACCCCGCCGACCGCACGGCCGCCCACCCGCAGCTCCCAGTACGAGTCCGCGCCGTCCAGCGGCTCGATCTCGATGCCGAACGCCTCGCCGTAGAACGCGGTCGCGGCCGGCACGTCGCTGGTGTGCAGCTCGTTCCAGGTCAGCGCGCCGGCCTCGTTGACCACCCGCGCGCCGAAGAACTCGCCCGGCTGCCAGACGCCGAACACCGCGCCCTGCGGGTCCGCGGCGACCAGCATCCGGCCCAGGTCGCCGACGTCCATCGCCGGGACGAGCAGCGTGCCGCCCGCCGCGACGATCGCGTCCTGGGTGGCCTGCGCGTCGGTGCTCGCCAGGTAGCTGGTCCACACGGTCGGCGGCTCCGGCATCCCCTCGGGCGCCATCGTCGGGCCGATGCCGGCGACGGCCCGGCCGTCCAGCTCGCAGACCGCGTACCCGCCGAACTCGGCCGGGCCGGGCGCGCCCTGCCAGCCGAGCAGGTCGCGGTAGAAGTCCAGCGCCGCCTGCTGGTCCTTCGCCATCAGATCGACCCAGCACGGGGTGCCGGTCGCGTACGGGGTGGTGACTTCGGGCATCTCTCGCTCTTTCCGGTTCGGGAAATCCGCTGCGCCCCCCCGCCAGCCACCCTCCCGGCGCGGCCCCGGATCCGCCACCGGGACACGCCGCACCGCCGACCCGCCCGGGGAGTCCGCGCCCGGGCCGGGCGGCTACGCCCGGGTCAGGGCGATCAGGGCGATGTCGTCGGAGAGCTGGTGGGTCCAGTCGCGGACGTCCTCGGCGAGGCCGCGCACCAGCCGGCCCGGGTCGGCGGCCCGCAGCACGGAGAGCCGCTCGTCCAGCGGGTAGAACTCGCCGGAGGAGTTGCGGGCCTCGCTCAGCCCGTCCGTGTGCAGCAGCAGCGCCGAACCGTCCGGCAGGGCCAGCGGGGTCGGGACGGGCGCCGGGCCGAGGCCGAGCGCGCCGAGGCCGAGCGGGAGCAGGGCCGGGACGGGGGTGGTGAGCACCTCGTCCGGGCCGACCCGCAGCGGGGCGAGGTGCCCGCAGTTGACCACCTCGACCTGGTCGACGCCGTCCCGGTGCTGGAGCAGCAGGGCGGTCGCGAACAGCTCCTCGTCGCCGCGGGCCGCCGCCAGCCGGGACAGCTGCCGGTCCAGCCGGGCGGCCAGCTCGCCCAGGTCGGCGGTCTCGTGGGCCTGCGAGCGGAAGCACCCCAGCAGCTCGGTGACGGTCCGCACGGCCTGCAGGCCCTTGCCGCGGACGTCCCCGATCAGCAGCCGGGTGCCGTGCGGGGTGCGCACCGCCTCGAAGAAGTCGCCGCCCACCCCGGTGCCCGCCGTCGCCGGCTGGTAGTGGCCGGTCAGCCGCAGCTCGCCCAGGTGCGCCGGGATCGGGTGCAGCACGGCCTGCTGCAGGGCGATCTCGCTGGCCCGCACCCGCGCCAGCCGCTCCGACTGCTGGCGCCGGCTCCAGGCCACCAGCCCCATCGCCGCGCCCACCGCCAGCGCCGCCACCGCCGCCCCCGGACGGTCCGCGACCCGCTCCCCGGCCAGCGCGACCAGCAGCAGGTGCTGCGTACCGGCCGCCGCCGCGACCGTCAGCGACACCACCGGGCGGCCCAGCAGCACCGCCACCAGCGCGACCACCCCGCAGGCCACCCACAGCACGGCGCCCAGCTCCCGGGGGCCGCCCTCGCCGGTGACCAGCGCGGTGCTGCCCGGCACGGTCTGCCCCAGCACCCCGCCGAACAGGATCGCCACCGGGTAGAGCGCCGAGGCCGCCGCCCGGCGCTGCCGGGGCAGCGCCGCCAGGAAACCGGCCAGGTAGGGGATCTGCGCGACCACCAGGCCGAACCCGACCAGCACCGCGACGGCCCCCGCCAGCAGCGCGGCCTGCCCGGCGTCGGCGGGCAGGAAGTGCAGCGAGGCCAGGCCGACCGCGGTCAGCGGCAGGCCCAGCGAGGAGCCGGTCAGCGGGGTCAGCCGCCAGTGCCGGGCCACCAGCCCGGCCGCCAGCATGCCCAGCCCGTACCCCGACATCGCCAGCGTCACGTGCGTCAGCGTCACCCCGCGCTGCAGCAGCACCACCGGCACGGCCGCGCTCAGCGCGAGCTGGGTGAAGCCCAGGGTCGCGCCCGCCGCCATCGCCCCGCCCGCCGCCCGGACCGGCACCCCCGGCACCGGCGGTTCCGGACGCCGCCGGGCCAGCAGCACGCTCCGGGCCCGGCAGGCCGCGAACAGCGCCACGGCCGTGCACAGCAGCACCCCCACCAGCGGGTCCGACCAGTCGCGCAACGGGCCCAGCTCCAGGCCGGCCACCGCCAGCAGCGCCGCCACCGCGACGCCCGGCCCGCACACCGGCCCCGAGCGGGCGGTGGATCTCGGCAGCCGGTCGCGCGGCAGCAGGCGCAGCGAGGCGAGCAGCAGCAGCGCGGCGGCCACCGGCAGCACCGCCTCACCGAGCCGCCAGCCGGCCAGCGAGTCGATCCGCACCGCGAGGTTCGCCCCCAGCACGAAGGCGACGGCGACACCCGCGATGGCCCCGCCCACCACCCGGGTGATCCGCCCGGGCAGGTTCAGCACCGGGACGGAGGCCAGCGCGGCGATCAGCACCCCGGCCGCGCCGGCGTCCTCCACGGACCGCCCGAGCAGGTACGTCCAGGGGCGGTCGGCGGTCACCGCGACGGTGCCGCCGACCACCATCGTCCCCAGCGTCCAGCGCAGCACCCGAGGCCACCCCCAGGCGTCCACCGCCCGCCCCGCCACCAGGAACGCCGTCAGCATCGCCAACGCCGACCCCAGCTCCGCGGCCACGCCCTCGGCACGCCCCAACCCGAACTCGACGACCGCCCCCGCGGCGGTGGCGCCGCGCAGCAGCGGCAGCAGCACGCACAGCGAGGCGGCGGCCACCAGCAGCAGGCGAACGGCGCGCCGGGGGGTGCCGGTCACGGGGGTCTCCTTCGGCAGGTCCGGTGGGTGCAAGGCTTTCAGAGCCCCGGAGCGACCAGAAGGGAAAAAGGTCACATAAGTCATATTTATCGCTTACCGGGCATCTGCCAAGCACCTGCCCCGGAGACGCCTGCGGCGGGCTCGCGGGAGCAAGCGGAGAGCTTGGGCGATCTGCCGAGCACTTTCCGCCGCCGAGAGCGCCTGCGGCGGGCCCCCGGAGGCGTGGCACCCGCCAGGCACCCGGCAGCGGCAGTGCCTGCGGCGGGCTCGCGGGTCCGTCCCGGCGGCGGCAGCGACCGCGGCGGGCTCCGCGGGGAGGTGGAGAGCCCGCGCGGTCTGCCGAGCGCTTCGGCGGCGGCGGCGCGTGCGGCGGGCTCGCAGGCTCGTGGCACCCGGCAGCGGCAGTGCCTGCGGCGGCCTCGCGGGTGCGTGGCAGCTGCCGAGCCCCGGCGGCGGCAGCCACGGCCCCCGGGGGCTGTCCGCAGGGCGAAACTCGGTGGGCAGGTCCCGGTGGCGTCGCTAGCGTGTCGAGATCACTGACGGACTGTCACCTTCGGAGGGCCGCGCCATGACGCTCACGACCGAATCCCACCCCGCCGTGCTGGCGGCGATCACCGAGGGCTGTGCGGCGCTCGGGTTCGCCATGTCGTGCGACCTGACCACCGGGCAGCTGCTGCGGACGCTCGCGGCGGCCCGGCCCGGGGGGCGGATCCTGGAGCTGGGGACGGGCGCCGGGATGGGAACGAGCTGGCTGCTGAGCGGGATGGACGCGGGGGCCACCCTGGTCAGCGTGGAGCTGGACGAGGCGGTGGCGGCGGTGGCCGCCGAGCACCTGGGGGCGGATCCGCGGCTGGAGCTGGTGACGGGGGACGGCGCGGCGCTGATCGACTCGCTGGCGCCCGGCAGCTTCGACCTGGTCTTCGCGGACACCTGGCCGGGCAAGTTCCACCACCTCGACCAGGCGCTGGCGCTGCTCGCCCCGGGCGGCCTCTACCTGGTCGACGACCTGCTGCCGCAGCCGACCTGGCCGGAGGAGCACGCCTCGTCGGTCACGGCCCTGGTCGAGCGGCTGACCACAGACCCCCTCCTGCACGCCACCTACCTGGACTGCTCCACCGGCCTGCTGCTGGCCACCCGCCTCCCGTAGGCCGTCGCCCTTGTGGGCCGTCGCCCCCGTAGGCCGTCGGGGGGACGGCGGGCGTGGGGGCCGGTGCGGCGGTCGCACCGGCGCCTACGGTGGCCGGCATGTGGCAGGCCATGTTCGTCGCGGGGATCCCGTACGCCGAGAAGACCCTCCGCACGGTGCTGGTCTACCTGGCGCTGCTGGTGCTGCTGCGGCTGATCGGCAAGCGCGGGCTGGCCCAGCTGAACACCTTCGACCTGGTGGTCATGCTGCTGCTGTCGAACGTGGTGCAGAACGCGGTGATCGGGGACGACAACTCGGTGACCGGCGGCCTGTTCGGGGCGGTGGTGCTGCTGCTCACCGACTGGGTGCTGGTGCGGCAGGCGGCCCGCTGGGACTGGTTCAACCGGCTGCTCGACGGGACGCCGACGGTGCTGGCCCGGGACGGGGCGTACGACCGGCGGACGATCGCCCGGCAGGGGATCCGGGCGGCGGACCTGGACGTGGCCGTCCGGCACCAGGGCGGTGACGCGATCGAGGAGACCGCGCTGATCGTGCTGGAGCCGGGCGGGACGCTGCTGGTCGAGCTCAAGGAGGGCGACCAGGTCGCGGACAAGGACGACGTGGCGGCGATCCGGGCGGCGCTGGCCGCGATCGAGGCCCGGCTGCCCGCCGCCGACTGACCGCCCGCCACCAGCCACCAGTCACCAGCCATCAGCCACCCGTCCGGTCGGCCACGCGGAGAAGGCAGGAGCGTGAACAGTGGGTGAACTCCCGGAGTACGACGGCGTGTCGGGAACCTGATCATCCGTCAGGTCGAACTGCCGTCCGACCCCCGCAACCTGCCGTTCCGTGGCGCGGGCTGACGGCCCGTCGGCTCGCGCCGCCCCGCGCGGGGGTCCGGACCGACGGCCCCGGGCGCCCGCGCTTCCGGCCGTCCACCCGTCCTGACCGGTAAACTTGCCCAGGTTGTCGCGCTTTCGACGCCTTCGGCTGACCACCTTCGACCGGCCGCCGGGGACCCCAGGACGAGGACCGTGCAGCCATGATCACCGCCCCCGACGCCGCGCTGTTCCGCGCCCAGGCCGCGCCCGCACCGCGCACCCTGGTCGACGTGCTGGCGGCCACCGCCGCCGCGCACCCGCAGGAGCCCGCGCTGGACGACGGGCGCGAGACGCTCCGCTACGCGGAGCTGCTCACCGAGGTCGAGCGGGTGCGGCGGCACCTGGCCAAGGCGGGTGTCGGCCTCGGCGACCGGGTCGGCGTCCGGGTCCCCTCCGGCGGCAACCAGCTGTACGTGGCGATCCTGGCGGTGCTCGCCGCGGGCGCCGCCTACGTGCCGGTCGACTTCGAGGACCCGGACGAGCGGGCCGAGCTGGTCTTCGGCGAGGCCGACGTCAACGCGGTGATCGGCGCCGACTACGCCCTGGACCGGGTCAAGCCGTCCGGCCACGACGCGCACGCGCCCGGCCCCGGGCAGGACGCCTGGATCATCTTCACCTCCGGCTCCACCGGCAAGCCCAAGGGCGTCGCCGTCAGCCACCGCAGCGCCGCCGCGTTCGTCGACGCCGAGGCCGCGATGTTCCTCCGGGACGAGCCGATCGGTCCCGGCGACCGGGTGATGGCCGGGCTGTCGGTGGCCTTCGACGCCTCCTGCGAGGAGATGTGGCTGGCCTGGCGGCACGGCGCCTGCCTGGTGCCCGTCCCGCGCGCCCAGGTCCGCTCCGGCGCCGACCTCGGCCCGTGGCTGGCCGAGCAGGAGATCACCGTCATCTCCACCGTCCCGACGCTGGCCGCGCTCTGGCCCGCCGAGGCGCTGAACGAGGTCCGGCTGCTGATCTTCGGCGGCGAGGCGTGCCCGCCCGAACTCGCCGAACGCCTGGTCACCGAGGGCCGCGAGGTGTGGAACACCTACGGCCCCACCGAGGCCACCGTGGTCGCCTGCGGCGCCCTCATGAGCGGCCGGGCCCCGATCCGGATCGGCCTGCCGCTGGACGGCTGGGAGCTCGCCGTCGTCGACGAGGCCGGCGAGCCCGTCCCGATGGGCGGCAGCGGCCAGCTGGTGATCGGCGGCGTCGGCCTGGCCCGCTACCTCGACCCGGCCAAGGACGCCGAGAAGTACGCCCCGCTGACCTCCCTCGGCTGGGAGCGCGCCTACCGCTCCGGCGACCTGGTGCGCGCCGAACCCGAGGGCCTGGTCTTCCTCGGCCGCGCCGACGAGCAGATCAAGCTCGGCGGACGGCGGATCGAACTGGGCGAGGTGGACGCCGCCCTGCAGGCGCTGCCCGCCGTCTCCGGCGCCGCCGCCGCCGTGCGCACCGCCCGCAGCGGCAACCAGCTGCTGGTCGGCTACCTGGTCGCCCAGGACGGCTTCGACCGGGACGCCGCCGTGGCCCGGCTGCGCGCCGAGCTGCCCGCCGCCCTCGTCCCGCTGCTCGCCACCGTCGAGCACCTGCCCACCCGCACCTCCGGCAAGGTCGACCGGGACGCGCTGCCCTGGCCGCTGCCCGACCTGGAGACCTCCGGCCCCGCCGAGCAGCTGTACGGCACCGAGGCGTGGCTCGCCGAGCAGTGGGAGCGGATCCTCGGCACCCGGGTGCGCGGCGCCGGCGACGACTTCTTCGCGATCGGCGGCGGCTCGCTGGCCGCCGCCCAGCTCACCACCCTGCTGCGCGGCCGCTACCCGGCCGTCTCGGTGCTCGACGTCTACCAGCAGCCCACCCTGCGCAAGCTCGCCCGGCTGCTGGAGAACTCCGCTCAGGCCGGTGGCCCGGCCCGCAGCGTCACCCCGACGCCGCGCCGCGCCCAGGCGCTGCAACTGCTGCTGACGCTGCCGCTGGCCACCCTCACCGGCCTGCGCTGGAGCCTCGCCCTCGGCGTGCTCGGCACCGTGCTGAACCTGCTCGGCGACTACCCGTGGGCCCCCGTCGCGCCCTGGTGGCTGCTGGCCGCCGGCGCCGTCCTGCTGTACTCCGCGCCCGGCCGCCTGGCGCTCGCCGCCGGCGGCGCCCGGCTGCTGCTGCGCGGCGTCGGCCCCGGCACGTACCCGCGCGGCGGCGGCGTCCACCTGCGGCTGTGGACCGCCGAACGGCTCGCCGAGGCCACCGGCGCGGTCGAGCTCTCCGGCTCCTGGCTGATCCGCTACGCCCGGGCGCTCGGCTGCCGGGTCGCCCCCGACGTCGACCTGCACGCGCTGCCCCCGGTCACCGGCCTGCTGCGCCTCGGCAAGGGCTGCGCCGTCGAGAACGAGGTCGACCTGTCCGGCTACTGGCTGGACGGCGACCGGCTGGAGATCGGCGCGCTGCGGATCGGCGCCGGCGCCGTGGTCGGCACCCGCTCGACGCTGCTGCCCGGCGCCAAGGTCGGCAAGCGCGCCGAGGTCGCCCCCGGCTCCGGCGTCGCCGGCGCCGTCCCCACCGGCCAGCGCTGGGCTGGCGCGCCCGCCGCCAAGACCGGCAAGGCCGAACACGGCTGGCCCGAGCAGCGCCCGCCGCGCACCCCCGGCTGGGCCGCCGCCTACGGCGCCACCGGCTTCGCCCTCACCCTGCTGCCGCTGCTCGCCGCGCTGCCCGCCCTGCTGATCGCCGGGCGGTTCGTCCACCCCGGCGACGGCCTCGCCCAGGCCCTGCGCGGCGCCCTGATCGCGCTCGTCCCCGCCACCCTCGCCTACGGGCTGGCCTACGCCGCGCTGGTGCTGGCCGGCGTCCGGCTGCTCTCGCTCGGCCTGCGCACCGGCTACCACCCGCTGCACGGCCGGGTCGGCTGGCAGGCGTGGACGGTCAGCCAGCTGATGGACCTGGCCCGCGAGACGCTGTTCCCGCTGTACGCCGGGCTGATCACCCCGGTGTGGCTGCGGCTGCTGGGCATGCGGGTCGGCAAGGGCGCCGAGGTGTCCACCGTGCTGGCGCTGCCCAGCCTGACCAAGGTCGGCGACGGCGCGTTCCTCGCCGACGACACCCTGATCGCCCCGTACGAGCTCGGCGGCGGCTGGGTGCGGATCGGGCGGGCCGAGATCGGCGAGCGGGCCTTCCTGGGCAACTCCGGGATGACCGCGCCCGGCCGGGCCGTGCCCGACCGGGGCCTGGTCGGGGTGCTGTCCGCGACGCCGAAGAAGGCCAAGCGCGGCAGCTCCTACCTGGGCATGCCGCCGGTCAAGCTGCCCCGGGCCGCCGACACCGCCGACCTCGCCCTCACCTACGAGCCGCCCGCCCGGCTGCGCTGGGCCCGCGGCCTGACCGAACTGGCCCGGATCGTGCCGGTGCTGGCCTCCGCCGCGCTGGCCGTGCTCACCGCCGCCGCGCTGTGCGCGCTCGGGCAGCCGCTGCTGTCGGGTCTCGTGCTGCTGGCCGCGGGCCTGGCCGCCTGCCTGGTCTCGGTCGCCGCCAAGTGGCTGCTGGTCGGCCGGTTCCGGGCGGTCGAGCACCCGCTGTGGTCCGGCTTCGTGTGGCGCAACGAGCTCGCCGACACCTTCACCGAGGTGCTCGCCGTGCCCTGGCTGGTCGGCCGCACCGCCGGCACCCCGCTGATGAACCTGTGGCTGCGCGCGCTCGGCGCGCGGATCGGCCGCGGCGTGTGGTGCGAGAGCTACTGGCTGCCCGAGGCCGACCTGGTCACCCTCGGCGACGGCGTCAGCGTCAACCGCGGCTGCGTGCTGCAGACCCACCTCTTCCACGACCGGATCATGCGACTGGATACTGTGGAGCTCCGCGAGGGCGCCACCCTGGGCCCGGGCGGGATCGTGCTGCCCGGCAGCACCGTCGGCGAGCGCTCCACCCTCGGCCCGGCCTCCCTGGTGATGCGCGCCGAGACGGTGCCCGCCGACACCCGCTGGCTCGGCAACCCGATCGAAGCCTGGCAAGCACCGCAGTGACCGCCCCCGCGCCAGGAGGAACCCCCGCGTTGAGCACCGAGCAGGCCCCCGCCGCCGACCCGTACTTCCCCCGGCACGGGGACCCGCGCTACCGCACCCACCGGTACGAGCTCGCGCTCGACTACCGGCCCGGCCCCAACCGGCTGGCCGCCTCCGCCCGGATCGCCGCCATCGCCGGGCCCGAGCCGCTGCGCGAGTTCACCCTCGACCTGGCCGGCTTCCGGATCGGCAAGGTGCTGGTCGACGGCAAGCCCGCGCAGTACGCCCACCGGGACGGCAAGCTGCGCGTCAAGCCCGCCAAGGCCCCCGCCGCCGGGGCGGTGTTCACCTGCGAGGTGCACTGGTCCGGCAACCCGCGCCCGGTGCGCAGCCCCTGGGGCGGCCTCGGCTTCGAGGAGATCAGCGACGGCGCGCTGGTCGCCTCCCAGCCCACCGGCGCCCCGTCCTGGTTCCCCTGCAACGACCGCCCCGCCGACAAGGCCGCCTACCAGCTGACCGTCACCACCGCGTCCCCGTACGCCGTGGTCACCGGCGGCCGGCTGCTCAGCCGCACCACCCGCTCCTCCGCCACCACCTGGGTGTACGAGCAGCCCGCGCCCACCGCCAGCTACCTGGTCGGGCTGGCGATCGCCCCGCTGCGCCAGGTGCCGCTGACCGAGCGGGCCCCCGGGACGGTGCCGCAGAGCGGCTGGGTGCCGCAGTCGCTGGTGGCCCGGTTCGAGCACGACTTCGCCCGGCAGCCGCAGATGATGCGGCTGTTCGAGGAGCTGTTCGGCCCGTACCCGTTCGACGGGTACACCGTCGCCGTGGTCGACGAGGACCTCGACGTGCCGGTCGAGGCGCAGGGCATGGCCACCTTCGGCCGCAACCACGTCGACGGGCGGCGTGGCTGGGAGCGCCTGGTCGCCCACGAGCTGGCCCACCAGTGGTTCGGCAACAGCGTCACCGTCGCCGACTGGCGGCACATCTGGCTCAACGAGGGCCTGGCCAAGTACGCCGAATGGCTCTGGTCCGAGCGCACCGGCGGCCCCACCGCCCAGCGCAGGGCCGCCGACGCCCACCAGCAGCTGCGCGCGCTGCCGCAGGACCTGGCGATCGGCGACCCCGGCAAGCGGCACATGTTCGACGACCGGGTCTACGAGCGCGGCGGCCTGACCGTGCACGCGCTGCGCTGCGCCCTCGGCGACGCCGAGTTCTTCCGGCTGCTGCGCGACTGGGCCACCGCCTACCGGCACGCCGTGGTCACTACCGCCGACTTCGCCGCGCACGCCGCCCGCTACACCGACCGCCCGCTCGGCCCGCTGTTCGACGCCTGGCTGCACCGGGGCGCGCTGCCCGCGCTGCCGACGCCCACCGCCCCGCCCGAGCTCTCGGGAGCGGCCGCGGAGCCCCGGCCTGGTGTACTGGGAGGCATGGGCCGCGAGGCCGTCCGTCGCTTCCTGAAGGATCGAGGAACATGAGCACGCACTACGACGTGGTCGTCCTGGGCGCCGGCCCCGGCGGCTACACCGCCGCCGTCCGCTCGGCCCAGCTCGGCCTGCGCACCGCCGTGATCGAGGCCAAGTACTGGGGCGGCGTCTGCCTCAACGTCGGCTGCATCCCCTCGAAGGCCCTGCTGCGCAACGCCGAGCTCGCGCACACCGTCCTGAACGAGGCCGAGCTGTACGGCATCGAGGTCGACGGCAAGGTGTCCTTCGACTACGGCAAGGCGTTCAGCCGCTCCCGGCAGGTCGCCGACGGCCGGGTCAAGGGCGTCCACTACCTGATGAAGAAGAACGGCATCACCGAGTACGACGGCCGGGGCACCTTCGTCGACGACCACACCCTGCAGGTCGCGCTGAACGGCGGCGGCTTCGAGGTGGTCACCTTCGACCACTGCATCGTCGCGGCCGGCGCCACCACCCGGCTGCTGCCCGGCACCTCGCTCAGCGAACGGGTCGTCACCTACGAGGAGCAGATCCTCACCGAGCGGCTGCCGGAGTCGATCGTCATCGCGGGCGCCGGCGCGATCGGCGTCGAGTTCGCGTACGTGCTGCACAACTACGGCGTCAAGGTCACCATCGTCGAGTTCCTGGACCGGATGGTGCCGCTGGAGGACGCCGACGTCTCCGCCGAACTCGCCAAGCAGTACCGCAAGTTGGGCATCCAGGTGCTCACCTCCACCCGGGTCGACGCGATCGACGACTCCGACCCGGCGGGGCCGGTGAAGGTCACCGTCACCCGGGACGGCAAGCAGGAGGTGCTGGAGGCCGACAAGGTCCTGCAGGCGATCGGCTTCGCGCCGCGGGTCCAGGGCTACGGCCTGGAGGTCACCGGCGTGCAGCTCACCGAGCGCGGCGCGATCGCGGTGGACGGGCGCGGCCGCACCAGCGTCGAGCACATCTTCGCGATCGGCGACGTCACCGCGAAGCTGATGCTCGCGCACGCCGCCGAGGCGATGGCCGTGATCGCCGCCGAGACCATCGCCGGGGCCGAGACCATGGAGATCGACTTCGTGATGGTCCCGCGCGCCACCTACTGCCAGCCGCAGGTCGCCAGCTTCGGCTACACCGAGGCGCAGGCCCGGGAGCAGGGGTACGCGGTCAAGGTCGCCAAGTTCCCGTTCACCGCGAACGGCAAGGCGCACGGCCTCGGGCACCCGGTCGGCTTCGTCAAGGTGATCAGCGACGAGACCCACGGCGAACTGCTCGGCGCCCACCTGATCGGCCCCGAGGTCACCGAGCTGCTGCCGGAACTGACGCTGGCCCAGCAGTGGGACCTGACGGTGCACGAGGTCGGCCGCAACGTGCACGCCCACCCGACGCTGGGCGAGGCCGTCAAGGAGGCCGTCCACGGCCTCGCCGGTCACATGATCAACATGTAGCGCCGCCGTTCGGGTGAGCGCGCGCCGCCCCGCCGCCTCCCGCCGGTACGGGAGCGCGCCGGGGCGGTACGTCTTGGGGCCCCGACGCCGTGAGGAGCCCTCCGATGGACGCCACCGCCCCCTACCTGACGGTCGACGAGCGCGCCGAGGCCGGCCGAGCCGCCCGCAAACGCGCCCCCCGCTCCACCACCGGGCGCTGGCAGCCCGCCGTCGACCGCGCCGACCCGCTCGCGGTGCTGCGCGCCCAGGCGGAGAGCCGCCTCCCGGACCTGGTGCCGATCCGCAACGGCCGGATGGCCGCCTCCCCGTTCGCCTTCCTGCGCGGTGCCGCCGCCGTGATGGCCGCGGACCTGGCCACCGCCCCCGACAGCGGCCTGACCGTCCAGCTCTGCGGCGACGCCCACCTGGTCAACTTCGGGCTGTTCGCCTCGCCCGAACGCGCCCTGCTGTTCGACCTCAACGACTTCGACGAGACCCTGCCCGGCCCGTTCGAGTGGGACGTCCAGCGCCTCGCCGCCAGTCTCGTCGTCGCGGCCCGGGAGAACGGCGAGGGCCCCGAGGAGGTCCACCGGGTGGTGCTGGGGGCCGTCCGCGCCTACCGCGAGCACATCCGGGAGCTCGCCGCGCTCGGCGAACTCCCGGTCTGGTACCGGCGGATCGACGCCGACGACCTGCTCACCAGCCTCAAGGGCAGGCCCCGGCGGCAGACCGAGGCCGGCCTCGCCGCCGCCCGCCGCCGCGACAGCCTGCAGGCCGCCGGCAAGCTCACCGAGACCACCGCGAGCGGCCGCCGCCGCTTCAAGGACCAGCCCCCGCTGATCGAGCACGTCGGCTTCGACGCCGACGAGGTGCGCTCGCTGCTCGCCGACTACCGGGCCACCCTCTCCGAGGAGCGCGGCCGGCTGCTCGACCGCTACCGGTACGTCGACACCGCCCGCAAGGTGGTCGGGGTCGGCAGTGTCGGCACCCGCTGCTTCGTCGTCCTGCTCCAGGGCCGGGACGCCGACGACCCGCTGGTCCTCCAGGTCAAGGAGGCCGAGGCGTCCGTCCTGGAGCCCTACGCCGGGCCCAGCCGGTACGCCCACCACGGGCAGCGGGTGGTCGCCGGGCAGCGGCTCACCCAGGCCGCGAGCGACATCTTCCTCGGCTGGATGACCGGCCCCGCCGGGCGCCACTTCTACTGGCGCCAGCTGCGCGACATGAAGGGCTCCGCCGAGGTCGGCCAGATGACCACCCGCGGCCTGCGCGCCTACGCCGCCCTGTGCGGCACCGCGCTGGCCCGGGCGCACGCCCGCTCCGGCGACCGGATCGCGATCGCCGCCTACCTGGGCCGCAGCGACACCTTCGACCGCGCCGTCGCCACCTTCGCCCACCACTACGCCAAACTCAACACCGCCGACCACGCCCGGCTCGCCGAGGCCGTCGCCTCCGGCGAGGTGGAGGCCGAGAACGCCTGAGGGTTCTTCTGCGCACGCCGGTCGCGCCCCCGGTTTGGCATATGCCGATCCGGGGGCGCGGCGCGCGGCGGTGTTTCGTTTCGCCGCAGCGGGCCACGCGTGCCAGTGCTGGAATGTGAAGGAGGCGTGTGCAAATGATCACCGAGCAACAGATGCGTTCCATGCTGCACCAGCCCGTCCACGACGCCCAGGGCAACAAGATCGGCAAGGCCGATCACCTCTACCTCGACGACTCCACCGGCAAGCCCGAGTGGGTCAGCGTCAAGACCGGCTGGTTCGGCTCCAGCGAGTCCTTCGTCCCGATCCGGGACGCGCACGTGGTCGACGGCCACCTCCAGGTCCCCTACGAGAAGGAGAAGGTCAAGGACGCGCCGAACGTGGACGTGGACAACGGCGGCCACCTCTCCGAGCAGGAGGAGCGCCGGCTGTACCGCCACTACGGCATCGCCTGGGACGACGCCTGGAAGGCGGCCAACGAACCGGGCGAGGGCGGCTGGGCCCACGCGGGCGGCAAGGGCGACGGCGGGACCGGGACCGCCGGTGCGGCGGGGACCGCCGGAGCCGCGGGCGCGGCCGGGGCGGCCGGCGCGGCGGCGGCCAAGCCCACGACGGCCAAGCCCACGACGGCCAAGCCCACGGCGGCCAAGCCCACGACGGCCCGTCCCACCGCGGCCGGCACCGGACCCGCCGACACCCGGCTGACCGGCACCCCGGCCACCCCCGGCGCTGCCGGTTCCGCTGCCGGCGGCACCGCGGCCGCCGGAACCGCCGGCCTGTCCGGGGCCCCCACCGCGGCCGGCGTCACGGCGGCGTCCACCCGGCCCGGGACCCCGCGCCACGCCGCCGGGGACACCGGTCGGCCGGAGCGGGGCGACGACGCGATGACCCGCTCGGAGGAGCGGATGCACGTCGGCATCGAACGGTACGAGACCGGGCACGCCCGGCTGCGCAAGTACGTCGTCACCGAGGAGGAGCAGCAGACCGTGCCGGTGCGGCACGAGGAGGTCCGGATCGAGCGCGAGCCGATCACCGAGGCCAACCGGGGCGAGGCGCTGTCCGGCGACCCCATCTCGGAGGCCGAGTACGACGTCACCCTGCACGGCGAGCGCCCGGTGGTGCGCACCGAGGCCGTCCCGGTGGAGCGGGTGCGGCTGGTGACCGAGGAGCACGTCGAGCAGCGGACCGTCACCGGCGAGGTGCGCAAGGAGCGCATCGAGGCCGAACTGCCCGACGGCGAGCACAAGCTGCCGCCGACCACCGGCAAGGACACCCCCGGCCAGGGGCGTCACCGCTGACCCGCTCCCGCGGGGCCCGGCTCCCGGGCCGGGCCCCGCGGGCGGAACGGACCGAGGGAGGCCGACATGGCGTGGCTGCTGCTCGTCGTCCTGATCGCCGTGGTGTGCGGCTTCGTCGGGGTGCTGGCGAAGGGCCTGCTGTGGCTGCTGGTCATCGGCGCGGTGCTGTTCGTCGGCGCCCTGCTGGTGGCCGGCATGCGCATGGGCCGCAGCAGGCACTCCGCGCCCCGCTGACCGGGCCCTGAGCGCCCGGATCAGCTCCGCAGCACGGAGCGCCCCGCCGCGAGGTGGTCGTACAGCCGGTCGCCGTGGACGCCCGGGGCGTCGAAGCAGCTGTCCGGCTCCTGCTCCCCGTCGGCGAGCAGGACCCCGGGGACGAGGACCTCGGCGGCGGGCGGGGCGGCCACCTCGTGGCCGAGTTCGGCCAGTGCGTACGGCGGGGCCAGGACGGGGCCGGTCAGGGTGCCGCCGACCAGGTCGGGGAAGAAGCCGGCGGAGAGCACGGTCACTCCGGCGGCCAGGTCGCCGCCGATCATCACCAGCTTGTCGGTCAGGTGGCCGACGAACGCGCCGACCCGGACGCTCCCGCGCACCAGCAGCTTGGCGTCGCCCTCCAGGTGGACGGCGGACGCGGTCAGGTCGCCGAGCACGACCAGGGCCGGGCAGCCGTCGTCCGCGTTGAGCACCGCGCCCTCGACCGTCAGGTCGCCGTCGACGACCAGCCCGGTGCCGTGCAGGTCCAGCGCGTCCAGGTCGAGCGGGCCGGGGACGGTCAGCGCGCCGGTGTGCACGTCGTAGCTCTCGTCGTAGAGGTTCTCGTAGCTGGAGACGGGCAGGGCGCGGGAGTCGAAGAGTGCGACGCATGCGTCCCAACTCGTGGGCGCGGCAGTGATGTTCATGACCCGTAGGGTGCCATGCGGCACTGTCGGCGGATGCGTCGGAGCCCCGGCGGGGGTGCGCCGGGGCTCCGGGGCGGGGCGGTCAGGACGGCTGGGGGCGGCCGATCGAGCAGATCAGCTCGCCGTCCCGCGCGTCCGCGACGATGGTGTCGCCGGGGCGCAGGTCGCCGCCGAGCAGCATGGTGGCGAGGCGGTTGTCGAGCTGGGTCTGGATGGTGCGGCGCAGCGGGCGGGCGCCGAACTCGGGCTGGTGGCCCTTGTCGACCAGCCAGTCCTTGGCGGCGGCGGTGACCTCCAGCTCCATCCCCTGGGCCTTCACCCGGCGTTCGGAGCCGGCCAGCATCAGGTCGACGATCCGCAGCAGGTCGTCGGCGTCCAGCGCGTCGAAGACGATGATGTCGTCGATCCGGTTGAGGAACTCGGGCAGGAAGCGCCCGCGCAGCTCCTCCATCAGCCGGTCGCGGATCTCGTCGGTCTCGCCCTTGTGGGCCAGGATCAGCTGCGAGCCGATGTTGGAGGTCATGATCACCACGGTGTTGCGGAAGTCGACGGTGCGGCCCTGCGCGTCGGTCAGCCGCCCGTCGTCGAGGACCTGAAGCAGGGCGTTGAAGACGTCCGGGTGGGCCTTCTCGACCTCGTCGAACAGCAGCACGCTGTACGGGCGGCGGCGGACCGCCTCGGTGAGCTGCCCGGCCTCGTCGTAGCCGACGTACCCGGGCGGGGCGCCGACCAGGCGGGAGACGGTGTGCTTCTCCTGGAACTCGCTCATGTCGAAGCGGACCAGCCGGTCCTCGTCCCCGAAGATCAACTCGGCCAGGGCCTTGGCGAGTTCGGTCTTGCCGACGCCGGTCGGGCCGAGGAACAGGAACGAGCCGACCGGCCGGTTCGGGTCGGCCATCCCGGCCCGGCTGCGGCGCACCGCCTCGGAGACCGCGACCACCGCCCGGTCCTGGCCGATCACCCGGGCGTGCAGCTCGTCCTCCAGCTTGAGCAGCCGGGCCTTCTCGTCCTCGGTGAGCTGGGAGACCGGGATGCCGGTCTGCCGGGAGAGCACGTCGGCGATGTCGTCGACGGTCACCGAGACCACGCCCTCGCGGCGCTCCTCGACCTCGGCGGTCCGCGCCTGGAGGTCGGCGATCCGGGCCTTCAGTTCGGAGGCGCGGGAGAAGTCCTCGGCGGCCACCGCCTCGTCCTTCTCGCGGCGCAGCTTGGCCAGCTCGTCCTCGCGGTCGATCACCTCGGTGGAGCGGCCCAGGCCGCGCAGCCGGACCCGCGCGCCGGCCTGGTCGATCAGGTCGATCGCCTTGTCGGGCAGGAAGCGGTCGGAGACGTACCGGTCGGAGAGGTCGGCGGCGGCGCGCAGCGCCTCGTCGGTGAAGCGGACCTGGTGGTGGGCCTCGTAGGAGTCGCGCAGGCCCTCCAGGATCTGCACGGTCTCCTCGACCGAGGGCTCCGGGACCAGCACCGGCTGGAAGCGGCGCTCCAGCGCCGGGTCCTTCTCGATGTGCTTGCGGTACTCGTCGATGGTGGTGGCGCCGATGACGTGCAGTTCGCCGCGGGCCAGCGCGGGCTTGAGCATGTTGCCCGCGTCCATCGCGCCCTCGCCGCCGGCGCCCGCGCCGACCACGGTGTGCAGTTCGTCGATGAACAGCACGGTGGAGTCGGCGGCCCCGCGGACCTCGTCGATGACGTTCTTCAGCCGCTCCTCGAACTCGCCGCGGTACTTGGAGCCCGCGACCAGCCCGGACAGGTCCAGCGAGACCACCCGGCGGTCCTTCAGGGTGGACGGCACGTCGCCGGAGACGATCCGCTGGGCCAGGCCCTCGACGATGGCGGTCTTGCCGACGCCGGGCTCGCCGATCAGCACCGGGTTGTTCTTGGCACGGCGGGAGAGGATCTCGACGGTCTGCTCGATCTCCTCGGCCCGGCCGACCACCGGGTCCAGCCGGCCGAGCTTGGCCTCCTCGGTGAGGTCGCGGCCGTACTCGTCCAGGGTCGGCGTCGTGCTCTCCGCCCCGGCCGGCGGGCGCTCGCCGCGGGCTGCGGCCTCGGCGCCGCCGCGCAGCCGGGAGGCGTCGGCGCCCCGGGCGTCCAGCAGCTTGCCGACCGCCGAGTCCCGGTCGTCCAGCAGCGCGGCCAGGATGTGCTCGGGTCCGATGTAGGAGACCCCGGCGGCCTGCGAGCGGGCGTGCGCGCCGATCAGCACCCGCTTGGCGGCGGGGGTCAGGCCCGGGTCCACCGAGGGGTCGGCGGAGCCGGCCGGCAGGCTGCGCTCCAGGGCGGCGGCCAGCTCGTCCGGATCGGCACCGGCCCGGGCGAGCAGGCCGCGCGACGGCTCGACCCGGGTGGCGGCCCACAGCAGGTGCGGGGTGTCCAGGTCGGCGCTGCCGTCCTCCTGGGCGCGCAGTTCGGCGCGGGCGATCAGGTCGCGGGCGGACTCGGTCAGCAGCCGCCCGATCGGGACCCGCTGGACGGCGGGCGGGGAGGCGGCCGGGTTGAGGCCGAAGAAGCGGTTGAGCAGGTCCGAGAAGGCGTCGTCGGAGCCGAAAGAGCCGAAGCCGGGCACGGTCATCGCGGAGGCACTCCCATGGGCGGGCGGGCAGCGGTCCCCCCGAACTATGCCAACGGGTGATACCGGTCGCTAAGCGGATGATCCGGACAGGTGGCGGGGCGCGCACCCGGCCGGTTCCCAGCCGGCTTCCAGGAACTTGGGACAGGCATTACCAGTTCATGGGACTCTGATGACCTTGACTCCAGCGGACACCCCGGGCCGACCGCCCGGGGCGCCCGCGCGCACCACCCGAGGGGGACGGGCCATGCCGATCGCGGACCGCGCCGCCGGACGCCGGGGCATCGACGCGCTGCTGCGCCGCTCCCCGCTGCAGCCCGTCTTCCGGGCCCGCGCCGCCCGCCGGCTCGCCGTGCTCGCCTACCACGGCATCGACGACCCGGCGGCCTTCCGCGCCCAGATGGAACGCCTGGCCCGCACCGCCCGCCCGGTCGGCCCGGAGGAGGTCGCCCGGGCCGCCGAGCACCGCCGCCCGCTGCCCGCCCGCAGCGTCCTGGTCACCTTCGACGACGGCGACCGCAGCGTGCTCACCGAGGCGCTGCCCGTCCTCGTCCGGCTCGGCATCCCCGCCGCCGCCTACGTGATCACCGACCTGATCGACGGCGACCAGCCGTACTGGTGGAGCGAGGCCGCCCATCTGCTCGCCCGCGGCGGCGGCCGCGCCGCGGCCCTGCACGGCCTCGACCCGGCCGCCGCCGTCCGCCGGCTCAAGACCCTCCCCGACGCCCAACGGCAAGCGGTCATCGCCGAGTTGCGCGCCACCGCGAAACACCAGGCCCCCAGGCGGCGCCAGTTGAGCCGGGCGGAACTGCACACCCTGGCCGACGCCGGAGTGGCGATCGGCAACCACACCGCCTCCCACCCCTGCCTCGACCGCTGCGACGACGCCGAAATCGACGCCCAACTCGTCGGCGCGCACGACCGGTTGACGCACTGGATGGGCCGCCCGCCGACCAGCTTCGCCTACCCCAACGGCAACTACGACCCGCGCGCCGACCGGGTGCTGCGCACCCTCGGATACCGTACGGGGTTCCTGTTCGACCACCGGCACGCCGAACTGGCCCCGGCGCACCGGCTGCGGATCAGCCGGCTGCGGGTCAACTCGCACACCGGACGGGACCGCTTCGACACCATCCTGTCCGGACTGCACCCGGCCGTGCACCGGCTGCGCGGCGGCCGCTGAGCACACCGAGGAGGGGGAGCAGTGCCGGAGATCCACCGCACGCCCGAACTGGACGGCGAACTCGTGCACGACTGGCGCGAGTTGGTCGACCAGGACCCGGACGGATCCTGGTTCGCCGGGCCGGACTGGGTGCTCGCCTGGTGGCGCACCCTGGGCGCCGGACAACCGGGCGAGGTCGCGGTGTGGCGCGGAGCGGACGGCCGGGCCGAGGCGGTGCTGCCGCTCGCCGCCGTCCGGCTGCGGGCGCACCGCAGGCTGCCCGTCGAGGTGCCCGCGCTCACCCTGCTCGGCACCGGGCCGGGCGCCGCCGACCACTGCGGCCCCGCCGTCCGCCCGCACCGGCGCGCCGAGGTCGCCGCGTGGCTGGCCGAACGCTCCCGCCGCACCACCCTGTGGCTGCCCGGACTGGACGCCGCGCACGACGACCTGCTGCCGCCCGGCGCCCGGCCGGTCGACCGCTCGGCCTGCCCGCGCGCCGACCTCGCCGACGGCCCCGACCGGCTCGGCTCCCGGGACTTCCGGGCCGCCAACCGGCGCGCCCACCGCCGTCTCGCCGCCGCCGGGGTCAGCTTCCACTGGCTGCCGCCCGGCACCGCCGAGCCCGGGCTGCTGGACGACCTGCTGCGCCTGCACCGGCTGCGCCGGCAGGCCGTCGCGGGCGGGGCCAGCAGCTTCGCCGCCGACCGGCTGCCGCTGCACCGGCAGCTGCTCCGGGGCGCCGCGCCCGGCCGCGGCCCGGCCTTCCAGATCGCCCGGCACCGCGACGAACTCGTCGGCGTGCTCTACGGCTTCCGCTGGGCCGACCGGTTCGCCTACTACCAGACCGGCTGGGACCCGCGCTGGGCCGCCGAGTCGCTGGGCACCGCGCTGGTCGACGCGGCGATCCGCAACTGCGCCGCCGAGGGCGTGCGGACCTTCGACTTCCTGCGCGGCCGGGAACCGTACAAGTACCGGTTCGGCGCGGTCGACCGGACCGACACCGGCTGGCTGCTGCCGCACGGCCCCGGCGGGGCGCTGCTCGCGCTCAAGCACCACCTGCGGAAGGCGGGCTGACGGGGATCGGGTGGCGTCGGGCGGCCTCAGGCCCGGACGTCGCCGTCCAGGTAGACCCACTCGCCCCGGTGCCGGACGAAGCGGCTGTGCTCGTGCAGCGCGTCGGCCCGGCCGCCCTCCAGGTAGTGGGCGCGGAACTCGACGCTGCCCTCGGTGTGGAACGGGCCGCCCTCGGTGGCGCCCAGGATCTCCAGGCGCTCCCAGCGCAGCGAGGGGTCGAAGTCGACCGAGGCGGGCCGGGTGTCCGGGTGCCAGGAGCGCAGCAGGTACGGCTCGTCGCGGACCGCGAAGGCGCTGAACCGGGAGCGCATCAACTGCTCGGCGCTGCTCGCCGCGGCCTCGCCGCGGTGCAGGCGGCCGCAGCACTCGGCGTACCGGGCGGGCCGGCCGCAGGGGCAATCGGTGGGCGCGGCGGGGGCGGGGGCGGGGGTGCGTCGGCGGGCCATGTGGTCCATTATCGCGCGGCCCGCGACCCGGTTCCGAGGCGCGGCGGCCGACTCCGGACCGCCCCGGCGCGGCGCGGGCATGCCCCGTGGCGTCCCGGGCAGGATGGCGGGTGTCGTGCCCCGGTACGGCACCCGGGAGGACGACGTCGGCGAGGCGAAGGGAACCGCGATGAGCGACCACCACCACAACGTGCTGCTGCTCGGCTTCGATGACCAGGCGCGCTGCCGCCAGGCGTACGAGGAGGCGATGCACCTGCCCGGCGCCCGGCAGGTCGCGGTGCTGGAGCGCGACGCCGAGGGCATCGTCGACGTCCCGGAGAGCCACATCCGCGGCGCGGGCGTCCCCACCGTCGGCTCCGGCCTGGTCGGCGGCCTGGTCGGGCTGCTCGGCGGCCCGATCGGCGTGCTGCTGGGGTTCGCCGCGGGCGCGGCGATCGGCAACGCCGCGGAGCAGGCCGAGATCACCGACGGCGGAGCGGGCCTGATCGTGCTCTCCTCGCGGGTGGACAGCGGCAAGGCACTGCTGGTGGTCGACCTGGTCGAGGAGGAGAACGCACCCGCCGACGAGCTGGCCGCGAAGTACGGCGCCCCGGTGGAGCGGATCTCCGCCGAGCGGTTCGCCGAGCAGGTGCAGGCCGCCAAGGAGCAGGCCGAGCAGGGCTGAGCACCGGCCGGGCGGCTCAGAAGTACGGGCGGTAGCCGTCCTTGAGCCGGTCGAGGTCGCGCCGCTCGCGCTTGGTGGGCCGCCCGGCGCCGCGGTCGCGCTGGGCGACCGCCGCCGGGCGCTCCTCGCGCGGCGGCGGCGGGGGGCTGTGGTCGACGTAGCAGGTCTCGGCGACCGGGGCGCCGACCCGCTTGGCGATCGGCCGCACCACCTGGACGACCCGCTCCCGGCCCTCGATCCGCACCCGCACGTCGTCACCCGGCTTGACGTGCTGCGCGGGCTTCGCGGTGGCCCCGTTCACCTTCACGTGCCCGGCCCGGCAGGCCGCGCCCGCCGCCGAGCGGGTCTTGATCAGCCGGACCGCCCAGATCCAGCTGTCGATCCTCGCGCTCGCCTCGTCCGCACTCATGGCACGACTCTAGTCGGGCCGCTCTTTGTGCAACTAGTTGCACGGTCGGTCCGCCGCGTCCTACCGTTGGGTAACAAATCCCGACCGGAGGCGTCGATGACCGCTGCGTACCCCCACCTGCTGGCCCCGCTGGACCTGGGGTTCACCACCCTGCCGAACCGGGTGGTGATGGGCTCCATGCACGTCGGGCTGGAGGAGGCCGAGCACGGCTTCGAGCGGATGGCCGCCTTCTACGCGGAGCGCGCCCGCGGCGGCGTCGGCCTGATCGTCACCGGCGGCATCGCCCCCAACGAGGCCGGGCGGCCCTGGGCGGGCGGCGCCAAGCTCACCACCGAGCAGGAGGCCGCCGAGCACCGCGCGATCACCGACGCCGTGCACGCCGCGGGCGGGAAGATCGCCCTGCAGATCCTGCACTTCGGCCGGTACGCGTACCACGAGGACCTGGTCGCCCCGTCCGCGCTGCAGGCTCCGATCAGCCCGTACGTCCCGCACGAGCTGACCGCCGAGCAGGTCGAGCAGACGATCGAGGACTTCGCCCGCTGCGCCGCACTCGCCCGCTCCGCCGGGTACGACGGCGTCGAGGTGATGGGCTCCGAGGGCTACCTGATCAACGAGTTCACCGCCGCGCGGACCAACCACCGCACCGACGAGTGGGGCGGCGGCTACGAGAACCGGATGCGCTTCCCGGTCGAGATCGTCCGGCGGGTGCGCGAGCGGGTCGGACCGGACTTCATCCTGGTCTACCGGCTCTCCATGCTCGACCTCGTCCCCGGCGGGTCCACCTTCGAGGAGGTGGTCCGGCTCGCCCGCGAGGTCGAGGCCGCCGGGGCCACCGTCATCAACACCGGCATCGGCTGGCACGAGGCCCGGATCCCCACCATCGCCACCTCGGTGCCGCGCGGCGCCTACGCCTGGGTCACCAGGAAGCTGATGGGGCGGGTCGGCGTCCCGCTGATCACCACCAACCGGATCAACACCCCCGAGCTGGCCGAGGAACTGCTCGCCACCGGGCACGCCGACCTGGTCTCGCTGGCCCGGCCGATGCTCGCCGACCCCGCCTTCGTGAACAAGGCCGCCGCGGGCACCCCCGAGGCCATCAACACCTGCATCGGCTGCAACCAGGCCTGCCTGGACCACACCTTCAGCGCGAAGATCACCTCCTGCCTGGTCAACCCGCGCGCCTGCCACGAGACCGAACTCGTCCTCGCCCCCACCCGCCGCGCCAAGCGGATCGCCGTGGTCGGCGCCGGACCGGCCGGACTCGCCTTCGCCACCGCCGCCGCCGACCGCGGCCACCGGGTCACCCTGTTCGACGCCGCGGAGGAGGTCGGCGGCCAGCTGAACGTCGCCCGGCGGGTGCCCGGCAAGCAGGAGTTCGACGAAACGCTGCGCTACTACCGGCACGAACTCGCCCGCACCGGCGTCGAGTTGCGCCTCGGCGCGGTCGTCGGCCCGGAGCAGCTGACCGGCTGGGACGAAGTGGTGCTGGCCACCGGCGTCACCCCGCGCACCCCCGCCATCGACGGCGTCGACCACCCCAGCGTGCTCGGCTACCTGGACGTGCTGCAGGGCCGCGCGAAGGCCGGCGCGAAGGTCGCGGTGATCGGCGCGGGCGGCATCGGCTTCGACGTCGCCGAGTACCTCACCGACCCGGGCGCGGACGCCCCCGACTTCCTCGCCCGGTGGGGCGTCGACCGCTCGTACGCCGGCCCCGGCGGCCTGGCCGCCCCCGAGCGGCCCGCGAGCCCGCGCCAGGTCTTCCTGCTCCAGCGCAAGACCGGCAAGGTCGGCGCCGGACTCGGCAAGACCACCGGCTGGATCCACCGCACCGAACTGCGCCACCGCGGCGTGGTGAGCGTCCCCGGCGTCGAGTACCGGCGGATCGACGACGCGGGCCTGCACGTCACCGTGGACGGCGAGGAGCGGCTGCTGCCCGTCGACACCGTGGTGCTCTGCGCGGGCCAGGAACCCCGCCGCGACCTGCTCGACGCCCTGCGCGAGCGCGGCGTCGAACCCCACCTGATCGGCGGCGCGGACGTGGCCGCCGAGCTCGACGCCAAGCGCGCCATCGACCAGGGCACCCGGCTGGCCGCCGCGCTCTGACCGGCACGTGCTCTGACCGGCGCGTGCCGGGGCCGGCACGCGCCGGTGCTCACCGGTCGGCCGCGGGGGAGGGGGCCGCCGTGCGGTGGGCGGCGAGGGCGGCCTCCAGCGCGGCCAGCGCCCGGGCGGTGTAGCCGTCGACCCGGTACGAGGGCCCGCGCTGGACGGCCCAGCAGGTGACGGTGCCACCGTCCAGCAGGTCGATGTCCAGGATCCGGACCAGGGTGAAGCCCGCGATCCGCTCCCAGGGCACCGTCCTGGTGGACAGCAGGTTGCGGACCACGATCCCCTCCGGGGTCGGGATCACCGCCAGCCGGACCATCCGGACGGCGTAGAGCAGGGCGACCAGGCCGATCCCGCCCTGGCCGAACACCTGCTCGGCGCCCTGTTTCCCGGGCGCGTCGAACAGCAGCACGGCGCCCAGCGCACCGAGCAGCACGCCCAGCACGGGGTACGACGGGTTCACGTACTTCTTCGGGCGCGTCACGGCGTCCTCCGGGGCTGCTCGGGTCGTACGGGCGGCTCGGGCCGGTGCTCCGGGAGCGGGGTGGCGCGCATCCGGCGGCGGTAGCGGTAGAGCCAGACCGGGTCGAACCGGCTGCGCGTGACCGCGTCGCCCTCCAGCAGCGGCGGCAGGCCCCGTTCGGCCCGGGCGGCCTGGTCCCGCTGGGCGTCGAAGCCCTGGAGGGAGGTGAGCCAGGCCGCGCCGAAGACCAGGGCGAAGCCGGTGATCCCGCGGGCGGGCGGGTGCAGGGCGGCGACCGTCCCCGCCACCGCCAGGCAGCCGACGACCAGCGGCAGCAGGAGGCCGGGGGACAGCCGGCGGCGCAGCCGGGTGAGCGGGCAGACCGCGACGGCGGCGGCCACCGACAGCACGGTCAGCGCCCGCCAGGCGGACTCGGCGCCGCTCACCGGGCGCCCGTCGGGGGCGCGTCCGGGCGGCCGGGCAGCACCGGGAGGGGGCCGGTGAACTGCGGCGACGGGCTCTCGTGCTTCTTCACGGCCACCTGCGGGTTCGGGAGCGGGGGTGGAGTGAAGGAATCGTACAGAGCGGCCCCGCGGGCCGGGCCGCGGGTGCCGGGCGCGGACGCGCGGACGCGCGGACGCCCACCGGGGCCGGGGGCTCCGGTGGGCGGCGGCGGTGCTCAATAGATCGAGACCCCGTACGCGGAGAGGGCCTCGGTGACCGGTTGGAAGAAGGTGGTGCCGCCGCTGGTGCAGTCGCCGCTGCCGCCGGAGGTCAGGCCCAGCGCCTTGCTGCCGTCGTACAGCGGGCCGCCGGAGTCGCCGCCCTCGGCGCAGACGTTGGTCTGGATCAGGCCGCTGACGGTGCCGCCGTCGGAGTAGCGGACGGTGGCGTTCAGCGCGGTGACCTTGCCGCTGTGGGTGCCGGTGGTCGAGCCGGTGCGCTTGACGGCCTCGCCGACGTACGCGTTCGCGGCGGTGAAGCCGCCCGGGTGGCTGAGCGAGGTGTTGGTGTAGCGGACCAGGGCGTAGTCGTTGCCGGGGAAGCTGGACCCGGCGGTGGTGCCGGCCACCGTGGTCTGGCCGGAGTTGGTGTACCAGGTGCTCGCGATGTTGCCGCAGTGCCCGGCAGTCAGGAAGTAGTACGTGCTGCCCTTGACCACGTTGAAGCCCAGCGAGCAGCGGTAGCCACCGCCGTAGATCGCGGCGCCCGCGGACAGCTTCGGGCTGAAGGTGCCGGCGGCGCGCTCGACCTTCAGTCGGGCGGAGTCCGTCCCGGCGGCCGCGGTGAGGCGGGCCAGCGCGGCGGGGGTGACGGTGCTGTCGGCGGTCACCACGACCTTCCCGGAGGCCGGGTCGGTGTGCCAGGCGATGCCGTTGACGCCGCTGAGCTCGACCGAGTCGCTGACCCGGGCCAGGGCGGCGGTGGCGTCCGGCGCCGCGGTGGCGGCCCCGGCGGCGGGCACCGCGAGGGCGGTCGCCGCGGCGAGGGCGGCGGCGACGGCGAGCAGGCGGCCGCCGGTGCGGCGCGGGCGGGAGGTGGTGCGCGTGGTCCTCACAGATCTCCTCCTGGGGGAGTGGGAGAGGCCCTGGGGTAGGGGCCGTGAGGCGCGGGCAGGGGAGGTCGGCACCGGCTCGTGGCCCGGCGCTTGATCTGACCCTGACAGGCGCTACCCGGGAGTATGCGGACGCCCGGCGCGACCGCGCAAGACCCCGTAAGCGCTTTCCCGTCCGACCGGTCGGTCGGCAACGCCGTTTCGCGGCAGCCCTCCTGAGCCGACGTCACGGTTCGGCGCACCCGCCGGTGCCCGGCCTGCCCGTACGATCTGCCGCATGTCACTGCCGCACGCGATCCTCACCGCCCTGCTGGAGAAGCCGTCCTCGGGGCTGGAGTTGACCCGGCGGTTCGACCGGTCGATCGGGTTCTTCTGGTCGGCCACCCACCAGCAGATCTACCGCGAGCTGGGACGGCTGGAGGGCGCCGGCCTGGTCCGGGCGTCCGGGCCGGGGGCGGGGCGCGGGCAGCGCAAGGAGTACGAGGTGCTGCCGGACGGGCGGGCCGAGCTGGCCCGCTGGACCGCCCTGCCGCAGGACCCGAAGCCGGTCCGAGACCCGCTGCTGCTGCGCCTGCGGGCGGCGGCCGTGCTGGGGCTGGACGGGCTGGCGGAGGAGCTGGCCCGGCACCGCGAGCTGCACCGGGCGCAGCTGGCGGAGTACCTGGAGATCGAGCGGCGGGACTTCCCGCCGGACGCGGCGGCCGGGGAGAGCCGGCTGCAGCACCTGGTGCTGCGCGGCGGCATCCAGCTGGAGTCGTTCTGGCTGGCCTGGCTGGACGAGGCGCTGGGGGAGAGCGGGCCGGTGGGGGAGGTGGGGCCGGCGGGGGAGGCGGGGGAGGCGGGGGAGGCGGTGCGGGAGGTGCGGGAATAGGGGCGGGTGGCGTGCCGTTGTCGCGAGTGGTTGAATGTTGAATCAACCTCGAAGGAGTTGAGAGCGGTGCAGTTCGGCATCTTCAGCGTCGGCGACGTGACCACCGACCCCACCACCGGGCGGACCCCCACCGAGCACGAGCGGATCAAGGCCATGGTGGCCATCGCGCTCAAGGCGGAGGAGGTCGGACTCGACGTGTTCGCCACCGGCGAGCACCACAACCCGCCGTTCGTCCCGTCCTCGCCGACCACCATGCTCGGCTACGTCGCGGCCCGCACCGAGAAGCTGATCCTCTCCACCTCCACCACGTTGATCACCACCAACGACCCGGTGAAGATCGCCGAGGACTTCGCGATGCTCCAGCACCTCGCCGAGGGCCGGGTCGACGTGATGATGGGCCGCGGCAACACCGGCCCGGTCTACCCCTGGTTCGGCAAGGACATCCGCCAGGGCATCCCGCTCGCGGTCGAGAACTACGCGCTGCTGCACCAGCTGTGGCGCGAGGAGAACGTCGACTGGCAGGGCCGCTTCCGCACCCCCCTGCAGTCCTTCACCTCCACCCCGCGCCCGCTCGACGGAACGCCGCCGTTCGTCTGGCACGGCTCCATCCGCAGCCCCGAGATCGCCGAACAGGCCGCCTACTACGGCGACGGCTTCTTCGCGAACAACATCTTCTGGCCCAAGGAGCACTTCCAGAAGCTGATCAACCTCTACCGGGAGCGCTACGCCCACTACGGCCACGGCACCCCCGAGCAGGCGGTCGTCGGCCTCGGCGGGCAGGTCTTCATGCGGAAGAACTCGCAGGACGCCGTCCGCGAGTTCCGCCCGTACTTCGACAACGCCCCCGTCTACGGCCACGGCCCCTCGCTGGAGGAGTTCACCGAGCAGACCCCGCTCACCGTCGGCAGCCCGCAGGAGGTCATCGAGAAGACCCTCGCCTTCCGCGAGACCTTCGGCGACTACCAGCGCCAGCTGTTCCTGATGGACCACGCCGGGCTCCCGCTCAAGACCGTCCTCGAACAGCTCGACCTGCTCGGCGAGGAGGTCGTCCCCGTGCTGCGCGCCGAGTTCGCGAAGAACCGGCCGGCCGGGGTGCCCGACGGGCCCACCCACGCCGCGCGCGTCGCGGCCGCCCGGGCGGAGGAGGTGGCGGCGAAGTGAGCGCCCTCAAGCTCGTCGTGGTGACGGCCGGGCTCAGCGTCCCGTCCTCCACCCGGCTGCTCGCCGACCGGCTCGCCGAGGCCGCCGCCCGCGACCTGCGCGAGGCCGGGCGGGAGGCGGACGTCCGGACCGTCGAACTGCGCGAACTCGCCCGGGACGTCGCCGACAACCTGGTCACCGGCTTCCCGCCGCCCGCGCTGGCCGACGCCGTCCGGGCGGTGGAGGAGGCGGACGGGATCATCGCGGTCACGCCGATCTTCTCCGCGTCCTACAGCGGCCTGTTCAAGTCCTTCGTCGACGTGCTCGACCGGGACGCGCTGACCGGGAAGCCCGTGCTGATCGCGGCCACCGGCGGCACCGCCCGGCACAGCCTCGCCCTCGAACACGCCGTGCGGCCGCTGTTCGCCTACCTGCGGGCCGTGGTCCTCCCCACCGCGGTGTTCGCCGCCTCCGAGGACTGGGGCGCCGACGGCGCCGACGGCTCGCTCGCCGGACGGATCGCCCGCGCGGCCGGCGAACTCGCCGAGAGCCTCGCCGGCCGGCCCGCCGCGGCTCCCCGTGCCCGGGCGGCCGAGCAGGTCGTCCCCTTCGCCCAGCAACTCGCGGCGCTGCGCGCCCACTGACACCCAGGAGGTACGGCCATGGAACCCCAGGTCCGTGACAACACCGAGCAGTCCCGCTTCGAGATCAGCACCGACGCCGGTCAGGCCGGCTTCGCCGAGTACCAACTCCGCGACGGGGGAAGCACGGTGGCGTTCGTGCACACCGTCATCGACCCCGCCTTCGAGGGGCAGGGCCTCGGCGGCAAGCTGGCCCGCGCCGCGCTGGACACCGTCCGCGAGCGCGGCGCGAGCGTCCTGCCGTACTGCCCGTTCATCCGCGGCTGGATCGCCAAGCACCCGGAGTACGTGGACCTGGTGCCGGTGGACAAGCGCGCCAAGTTCGACCTCTGAGACCCGCCGCCTTCGCCTTCCGGCGGTTCTTGCCGGGGTTTGCCGGGTGCGTTCGGGGCGTGGACGAACCGCCCGGCGAGGGCTATCGTCGCTGGTCGTGACCTTCTCCATCGTGGCCCGTCAGGGCACCGCGCTCGGTGTCGCCGTGGCGAGCAAGTTCCTGTCGGTCGGTGCGCTGGTGCCCGCGGCCGAGGTCGGTGTCGGTGCGCTCGCGACGCAGGCGTGGGCCAATGTCGCGTACCGGCCGCAGGGGTTGGCGATGCTGCGCAGCGGTGTCGGGCCGGCCGGGGCGCTGGCGGCGCTGCTGGCGGCGGACGAGGGGCGGGCGCACCGGCAGCTGGGGGTGGTCGGGGCGGACGGGGCCGCGGTGACGCACACCGGGGAGGAGTGCCTGCCCTGGGCGGGCGGGCTGGCCGGGGACGGCTACGCGGTGCAGGGGAACGTCCTGGCCGGGCCCGAGGTGGTCCGGGACATGGCGGCGGTCTGGCTGGCCTCCGCCGAACTGCCGTTCGCGGACCGGCTGGTGGCCGCGCTCGCGGCGGGTGACGCGGCGGGCGGGGACGCCCGGGGGCGGCAGAGCGCCGCGCTGTACGTGGTCGACCCGGGGCGGGGGGTCGGCGGCTGGGGGGACACCGCGTACGACCTGCGGGTGGACGACCACGCCGATCCGGTGGCCGAGTTGCGCCGGCTGCTGGCCGTCCACGAGGTGCTGCACGGGGTGTCGGACCCGGCGGAGCTGCTTCCGCTGGAGGGCGAACTCGCGGCAGAGGTAGCGGAGTTGCTGGGCGCTCTCGGGTACGACTCGCTGGACCGCTGGGCGGGCCTGGAGAACCTGGAGGGCCGCCTCGCCGAGGGCCGGATCGATCCGGTGGTGCTGGCGCACCTGCGGACGGCCGCCGGGGCGTGACGGCCGTCCGCAGGTGGTGGCGCGACGGTCAGGCGACCACGAAGTAGAACGTCTCGTTCTCCCCGCCGTTCGCGTTGACCTGGGCGTTGACCGTTCCGCCGGGGCCGGTCGCGGTGGTGACGCCGCTGCCGGTGACCAGGCGCAGGTAGGTGCCGGGGAAGCCGACCGACTCGAACGAGGCGGTGCCGGTGGTCTGCGGCAGGACCCGGTACTTCTCGTACGGGCCGATGCCGAACTGGGCGTTGACGACGCCGCCACCGGCCATGGTGGCGGGGACGCCGGTGCCGTCCAGCCGCAGGAACACGTTCGGGAAGGCCGTCGACTCGAAGGCGAACGAGCCGTCGGTCTGCGGGCGGACCTTGAACGTGGTCAAGGGGCCGAGGCCGTACTGGGCGTTGACCGTTCCGCCGCCCCCGTTGGTGGAGGTGGTGACCCCGGTGCCGTCCAGTCGCACGAAGATGTTGTGGAAGAACGCCGACTGGATGGCGACCGGCACGTCGCCGAGCTTCACGAGGTCCGCTGCTGTCAAGGGCATGCTGAGGATTCCCCACTTCCGTCTGGTCGCTGCGCGGAGCCGGTCGGGTTCGGCACTCCGCGTGGCCGTGCGGCTACACCCTGTCCGGCGCCGGCCGCCGGGCGGTACCGGGCCGATCTCCGTATTGACCACCGGGCCCCGGTTCCGACCTGGGGGGACCGGTCCGTTCCGGGAGCGTGTCCCAAACCGGACGACCCCCCTCCGTCCGGGCTTCGTACGAGGAGGTCTCGTACCGCCGTCCGGTTGACGGTGGACGGACGAGGGGAGGGGTTCCGGTCGCCCCCCGGCGGGGGTTCAGCGGGCCAGCGCCGCGGCCAGGTCGGCGATCAGGTCGTCCGGGTCCTCCAGGCCGACGGACAGCCGCAGCAGCGCCGGGGACGGCCGGTGGGCGGCGGCGACCGGGCGGTGGGTGAGCGAGGCGGGGTGCTGGACCAGGGTGTCGACGCCGCCGAGCGAGACGGCGTGGGTGATCAGCTCGCAGCGCTCGGCGACCGCCGCGGCGTGCGCGAACCCGCCCGCGACCTCGAAGGCCAGCACGCTGCCCCCGCCCAGCAGCTGGCGGCCGAGCAGCGGCGAACCGGACCGGCCCGGGTAGTGCACGGCGGTGACCTCGGGCCGCCCGGCCAGCCAGTCGGCGATCCGGAAGGCGGTGGCGGAGGCGGCGCGCACCCGCAGCGGGAGGGTCTGCAGGCCGCGGTGCAGCAGGTAGCCGGCCAGCGGGTGCAGCACCGCGCCGGTGACGGCCCGGACCCGGCGCAGCCGCTCCGCCCAGTCGGGGGTGCAGGCGACCGCCCCGGCGAGCACGTCGCCGTGGCCGCCGATCGCCTTGGTCGCGGAGTGCAGCACCAGGGTGGCGCCGAACGCCGCGGGCCGCTGCAGCACCGGGGTGGCGAAGGTGTTGTCGACCAGCAGCGGCACACCGCCGCAGCGTTCGGCGAGCGCCGCCAGGTCGAGCAGGTCCAGGGTGGGGTTCCCCGGGGTCTCGACCAGGACCAGCCCGGTGTCGGGGCGCAGCGCCGCGGCGATGGTGCCGGGGGCGGCCCAGGTCACCTCGGTGCCGAGCAGGCCGGGGATCAGACCGTCGCCCTCGTCCCGCAGCAGCTCGCGGACCTGCTCCAGGGACGCCTCGGCGTCCGGCAGGATCAGGTCCGACGGCTC
>NZ_JBSGET010000030.1:0-65763 GCF_053603035.1 Kitasatospora sp. NPDC004272
TCCGGATCGGTGGTGGTGCTGGCTTCACCACCGATCCGGATGCCGGCGTGAATGACCGTCCGTGCACGGGTAGTTATGGTGAGTGGATGCGTCTCCCCATCGAGGTGCGCCGTCGGCTCGTCCGGGCCCGTCGGCACACCGTGTTCCTGGCCGTGGGCATCCCGGTGCAGTGGGCCTCGGCCCTCACCGCGTTACTCGTGCTGCCGGTCCCGCTGCTCACCGCCGTGCAGCGCCACCGCTTCCGGTCCCTGCTCGGGGTCGAGGTTCCGCACGGCGACAGTGAGGGCGAGGGCGACGGGGAGCAGCGGGGGGCCGGGCGGCCGGGGGGCCGGTTCGCGTTCCGGTCGGCGCGGCGGCAGGCGGTCTACCACCTGCTGGTCGGTCCGCTGGTGGCGCTGGGCGCGGTGGCCGTGCTGGGGCTGCTGCTGCTCGGCCTGGCGGCGTCCACGGTCCTGCTCTGGATGCTGCTGCTGCCGTGGCAGTGGCGGATCGACCACCCCGGGTACAGTACGCAGGCCTGCTACCTCACCGTCGCCGGGCTGGCCGTGCTCTGGCTCGCGCTCCGGCTGGCCGACGCCCTGGTCGGGGCCGACACCCGCGGCGCGACCCTGCTGCTGGGTCCCAGCCGCGCCGAGCGGATGGAGCGGCGGATCGAGGACCTCGCCGAGAGCCGGTCCGGCGTGGTGGACGCGGCCGACCTGGAGCGCCGCCGGATCGAGCGGGACCTGCACGACGGCGCCCAGCAGCGCCTGGTGTCGCTGGCGGTGAACCTCGGCATCGCCAGGGCCACCCTCGGCGACGACCTGCCGGTCGGGGCGCGCGAGGTGATCGACGCGGCGCACCGGGACGCAAAGGAGGCCATTGCGGAGCTGAACGACCTGGTGCGAGGCCTGCACCCGGCCGTCCTGGAGGACCGCGGGCTGGACGCGGCGCTCTCCGGCATCGTCGCCAGGGTGCCGGTGCCGGTGCGGCTCGCGGTGGACCTTCCGGAGCGGCCCGCCCCGGCGGTGGAGGCGGTCGCCTATTTCGTGGTGTCGGAGGCGCTGACCAACGTGGTCAAGCACGCGCGGGCGTCACGGGTCGATGTCTCGGTCGAGCGGATCGGCGGCACGCTGCTCCTGGTGGTCTCCGACGACGGCGTGGGCGGGGCGAGCGAGTCGGGCGGCAGCGGACTGGCCGGGCTGGTGCGGCGAGTGGCGTCCGTGGACGGGAAGTTCTCGCTCAGCAGTCCGGTGGGCGGTCCCACCGTCATCACCGTGGAGCTGCCGTGCGCGCGGTGATTGCCGAGGACTCGGTCCTCCTCCGGATCGGTCTGGTCCGGGTGCTCGAAATGGCCGGGTACGAGGTGGTGGCCGAGGCGGGTGACGCCGACGGGCTGCTGGCGGCGGTCGAGCTGCACCGGCCGGACCTCGCGGTGGTGGACGTCCGGATGCCGCCGCACTTCGCCAGCGAGGGGGTCCAGGCCGCCCTGCTGATCCGGCAGCAGTGGCCCGGCACCGCCGTCCTGCTGCTGTCCCAGTACGTCGAGGAGCGGTACGCGGCCGACCTGCTCTCCCGCGACACGGCCGGGGTCGGGTACCTGCTCAAGCACCGGGTCGCCGACGTCGAGGAGTTCATCGAGGCGCTGCACCGGGTGACGGCCGGCGGCACCGCTCTCGACCCGCAGGTGGTGTCCCAGCTGCTGGCCCGCCGCCGGAGCGCTCCGTTGGACCGGCTGACCGCCCGCGAGCGCGAGGTGCTGGAGATCATGGCCGGCGGCCGGTCGAACGCCGGGATCGCCGAGCAGTTGACGGTCACCGAGAGCACGGTGGCCAAGCACATCAACAACATCCTCGCCAAGCTCGACCTGCCCGACGCCGAGGCCGACCACCGCCGGGTGCTGGCGGTGCTGCGGTTCCTGGGGATCGGCGCCTGACCGCTCCCGCGCCGTTCGTCCCGGCCGGGTCGCCGCCGCGTCACGGGAGCGTCCCGGCTGCCGAAATCCCCTTGGCCCGCACGGCCGCCACGGGCACACTCGTACGACTCCGGTGCCGATCAGCGGCCCCGGGAGACGGACGGAGCGAGGGAAGACACCCCATGGCCGACACGGCGATGCTGGTGGCAGGACTGATCACCGGCCCGGCCGGGCTCGCCGTCCTGGGAGCCGGGATCCCCGGCGCGCTGCTGCGGGGGCGCCGCTGGACCTCCGAGGGGCTGACCGCCGAGGCGCGCTGCCTGGAGACGTACGTGAAGAACCACCGGCACGAGGACCATTCGACCTCCTCCCGCTGGGCGATCGTCGAGTACCGCACGCCCGACGGCACCGCGCACCGCTCCCACCTGCTGGCCCGCGACCTGGTCGTGGGCGACGAACTGACGGTCCGCTACCGGCCCCGGAACCCGAAGAAGACGTTCCGCGCGGGCGAGTCCGTGGGGACGGTCGCCCTGGTGGTGCTCTGCGTGATCGTCGGGACGGCCCTGCTCACGGCGGCCGCCATCACCCTGTCCAAGGGCCTGCAACCCGACCCGCCGGCCCTGGACCGCTGGGGGTACCCCGTCGGCTACCACTTCTCACGCTAACGCTCAACGAGCCTCCCGCCGACGGCGGTTGCGCGCGAACAGCAGCACCCCGACGCCGACCAGCCCGCTCAGCGCCGTCCCCGCGACGACCGTGCCGACCCCGCCCGTCCCGGTCGCGGGCAGCCGCCCGCCGTGCGGGTGCGGCCGGGGCCGGTCGGTCGGCCCGGGGTGCGGCGTGGGCGACGGCACGGGGCTGGGCGTGGGCGCCGGCGACGGGCTCGGGCTCGGGCTCGGGCTCGGCGAAGGCGAAGGGGACGGCGACGGCGACGGGGTGACCACCTCGACCGGGACGTCCGGACTGCGTGAGGCCAGCCACTCGTGCCCGGTCGGAGCGTACTCGGCGCGCAGCAGGTGGGTGCCCACCGTCGGGTGCGGGTACGTCAGGACGGCGCGCCCGTCCGGGTCCAGGGTCGCGGTGCCGACCGCGACGCCGTCCACGTACAGGGTGACGGTGCCGGGCGGGGTGCCCGCGGCCGGGTCCTGGGCGGTGACGCGGATGTCGACGGGCAGGTCGACGCCCTCCCGGGGGGTGCCGCGCGGGACGAGGGCGGTGGCGGTCTCCGCGATCCACTGGGCGTAGACGGTGCGGTCGGCGTCCAGCGGGGTGTCGGGGCCGATCTCGACGTTCTGGCCGCTGCCGTCGGCGGCGGTGTTCCAGCCCTGGAAGGCGAAGCCCGGCCGGGTCGGCGGGGGCGGGATGACCCGGGCCCCGGCGGCGAAGGTGGTGGCGAACACCCGGACGGCCTCGGTGGGGGCGCCGCCGTTGGCGTCGAAGGTGACCAGGAAGTTGTTCGGCCGCACGCCCATCCGCTCCCACTGGACGCCCGCGGTGGGCAGTTGGATCGCCCCGTTGTTGACGACCAGTCCGTTGCTCGCGCCGCCGCTGAGCAGCGAGCCGTCGCCGGTGACGGTGGTGCCCGCGGGGACGCGCAGCGCCGCGCCGCCCGGGATGATCAGTCTGGCGGGGGCGTTGACGGCCAGTGAGCCGAAGCCGCTGGCGGAGTTGCCCTGGCCGACGGCGGAGGAGGTGTACGCGGCCCGGTTGACGGCGGTGACGGTACCGCCGTCCAGGACGACCGCGCCGCCGGTGCCCTGGTTGCCGCCGCCGATGCCCGCGCCGGTGCCGACCGCGGTCGCGGTGACGACGGCGTCGTCCCGGACGGTGAGCGAGCCGCCCGAACCGCCGGAACCGCCGCCGATGCCCGCGGCGTTGGTGGCTCCGGTGGCGGTGACGCGCGCGGTGCCGGCGATCAGGACGGTGCCGCCGTTGCCGCCGACCGGTGGGGTGGTCCGCCTGGCCTGTCCGCCGCCGATGCCCGCGCCGCGTCCGGTGCTGGTGGCGGTGACGGTGGCCGCGCCGTCGATGGTGAGCCGGCCGCCGTCGCCGCCGTAGTAGCCGCCGCCGATGCCCGCGCCGCCGTCGCTGCTGGCGGTGACGGCGGCGCGGTCGGTGATTCGGATGGTGCCGCCGGGGCTGTAGTCGCCGCCGCCGATGCCCGCGCCGTCGGTGGCCTCGGCGGTGACGACGGCGTTGCCGGAGATGGTGATGCTGCCTCCGCTCCCCCGGTCGCCGCCGCCGATGGCGGCCCCGAACTGGCCCGCGACGGCGGTGACGTGGGCGTCACCGGTGATGGTGACGGTGCCGCCCTCGGGATGGTCCGCGTCGCCGCCGATGCCGGCGGCGGCGTTGCGCTCGGCCGAGGCGTGGACGTTCGCCCGGCCCTGGACGACCAGGGTGGCTCCGTTGACGACGATGCCCGCGCCGTCGGTGTCCGGGGCCTCGGCGGTGAGCGTGCCGGGGGCGGCGGTGGTGTCGGTGAGGGTGAGGGTGCTACCGGCGCCGAGCCTGACGCCGGCGGTGTCGAGGTCGTGGCCGTTCAGGTCGAGGATGAGCGCGGCCCCGTCGGCCAGTCGCAGGTCGGCGGCGGCGCCCTGGGCCAGGTCGGCGTCCAGCTCGGCGTGCCCGCCGACGCCCGCCGGGTTCGCGAACGCGCCGCTGAGCGCCGCCCAGCTGCCGACCCCCGCCGCGAACGCGGGCTGCGGCAGCACGCTCCAGGTGGCCGCGACGGCGGCGGCCGCCGCCAGGGCGGCCCTGCTCGGGCTGGTGGAGTTGCGCATGCCCCAGCGTAGGCGGATGATCTCCCTCCGCTTACGGACGGCCGGGATCGACGGCGTGTCCCCTGTCGCGCGGTGCGCGCCCCGGCCCGCTCAGCCGATCGGGTCACGCATCCGTCCATCCGTCCATCCGTAGGCCCGTATGCCCGTACGCCCGTACGCCCGTACGCCCCTATACCCGTACGCCGGTCCCCGCCCGTCAGGGGTGCCCGTTCCCCGCCCGCAGGGCGGCGCCGAGCGGGGTGGGGCGGTAGTGGACGTGGCGGCCGTGGCGGGTGCGTTCCAGCAGGGCGGCGGCGTGCAGGGCGGTCAGGTGGCGGCTGACGGCGGCGGGGGTGACGGCGAGCCGGTGGGCGAGTTCGGTGGTGGTGGCGGGGCCGTCGTCGGCGAGCATCACCAGCAGGCGGGCGCGGGGCGGGCCGAGCAGCGCGGCCAGGGCCCGCGGGGCGGGGGGCGGCGGGCATTCGGCGAGGGTGGCCAGGCCGCGGGAGGCGTAGACGATGTGCGGCGGGGCGTCGCGGTCGAGCATGGTGGAGACGCCGTCGGCGAAGCAGCTGGGGGTGAGCAGCAGCCGGCGGCCGTCGACGGGGATCTCGTCGGGGGCGGACGGCCAGGGGCCGCCGCGGCGGATGGTGAGGGTGTCGTCGGCCCAGGAGAGGCGTTCGCTGATGCCCCGGAACAGGGCGTCCGCGCCGCCCTCGGCGAGGGTGCGGGCCCGGTGCGCGAGGTCGGCGGCCAGCACGGTGCGGGCCCGGGGCCACCACTGCGGGAGCAGGCAGGTCTCCCAGTACGCCTGCAGGGCGTCGGCGAGGTCGGCGAGCAGCCGGTCGGGGTGGCGCAGGCCGTCGGCGAGGACGGGCGGGACGGGCTCGCCGAGCGGGTGGAAGGTCTGTTCGATGCCGGGGCGCAGCCGGGCCGGGTCGGTGGCGCGCAGCGCGGCGAGCTCCTCGCGCAGCGCGGGGGCGGGGACGGCGGGGCGCGGGGTGAGGAAGTCGGGGACCCAGTAGCGGCGGCGGGCGACCAGCGAGAGCAGCAGCGGGCGGGCCGTCAGCTGCTCGAAGGCGGGGCGCAGGCCCTCGAAGGCGGGGCGCAGCGCGGGGAAGCGGCGGGCGTGCGGGGTCCACATCCGCAGGCTGAGCACGGCCTCCTGGAGCGGCGAGTACGCGAAGGAGGTGGCGGCGAGGTCGGCGAGGCGGAGCCGGAAGCGGATCATTGACCTCCAGGGTAAATCCATTCCGGCCCCGGGCGGCGCCGGGTGTGCTGGGCGGCATGAACGTGAGCACCGCTTCCCCGCCCCTGTCCCCCTCCGCCGTCCGGTCCGCCCCGACCGCGCCGGTGGTACGCCGACTGGCGGCGCTGCTGCTGGTCAACGCGGTCGGCAACGGCCTGTTCCTGACCGTGGGGACGCTCTGGTTCACCCGCGGCCTGGGCTTCTCGGCCGGGGTGGTGGGCGCGGCGCTGACGGCGGCGGGCCTGTGCGGGGTGCCGGCGGCGGTGCCGGTGGGGCGGCTGTGCGACCGGCTGGGCGCAAAGCCGGTGCTGGCGGTGGTGCACGTGCTGCAGGCCGGAGCGACGGCGGTGTTCGCGTTCACCTCCTCGCTGTGGCTGTTCGTCCTGCTGGTGTGCGTGACGGGCGCGGCCTCCCGGGCCAACGGGGTGGCCCGCTCCACCCTGTACGCGCACGCGCTGCCCGCCGGGGCCCGGACCAGGGCGCTGGCCGTGCTGCGGGCGCTCAACAACGTCGGCATCGGGGCGGGCGCGGCGCTCGGCTCCCTGGTACTGGCGCACGGCGGGCGGGGCGCGCTGCGGACGGCGGTCTGCGCGAGCGCGGCCGCGTACCTGCTGGCGCTGCTGCCGCTGCGGGCCGTGCCGACCGGGGCCGCGCCCGCGCCGGACGCCGCCCGGACGGTGGCGGCGCGCCCGCTGCGGGACCTGCCGTTCGTGGGGGTGGCGGTGCTGAACGCGGTGGTGAACACGCTGTACGTGGTGCTGGAGGTCGGCCTGCCGCTGTGGACGCTCGGCCACACCGCGGCCCGTCCGGCGGTGACGGGCTGGCTGCTGCTCACCAACACCGTGCTGGTCGCGCTGCTCCAGGTGCTCGCGGTCCGCCGGGTGTCCGAACTCGCGGGCGCGGCAAGGTCGTTCCGGCTCGGCGGACTGCTGGTGGGCGCGGCCTGCCTGACCGTCGCGGGGGCCGCCGGACGGACGCCGGGGGTGGCGGTGGCGGTGCTGCTGGGAGCGGTGGTGCTGCTGACGGCCGGCGAAGTGCTGTCCCAGGCGGGCAGCTGGGCCCTCTCCTACGGCCTGGCCCCCGAACACGCCCACGGCGCCTACCAGGGCGTCCTGCACACCGGCGTCGCCCTCGGCCAGGCCCTCGCCCCCGCTGCCCTCACCGCCCTGGTCCTCCCCCACGGCACCACCGGCTGGGCCGCCCTCGCCGCAGTCTTCGCCTGCGCGGCCCTCGCCCTCCCCCCGGTGGCCCGCCACGCAGCGCACCGCAACGCGGCACAGGAGCCGGCCACGACGTCAATCAACAAGGTTCACGCATCCGCAGGTTGACACGACAAACCAACCCGTGGGCCCCTCACCTTCCCCAACGCCCCTCCGTCGCCCCCCACTCCAGCCCCGTCACCCCCGACTCCGCCCGCTCCCGGGCCAGTTCACCCGCCCCCTCACCACACCCCCCGACCTGCTCTCCCCTCTCCATGCCACCATCCCCCACCGCCCCCAACGCCCCTCACCTTCCCCAACGCCCCGCCGCCGTCCCCAACTCCAACCCCGTCACCCCCGACTCCACCCGCTCCCGGGCCAGTTCACCCGCCAGGGTGTAGCGGGCCGCGGCCTGCGGGGAGCGGGCGGCATGGGTGGTGATGGCGTCGACGAGGGCGGTGGACATGTCGAGGCGGGGGTGGTCGCGGTGGACGGCTGCGCCGTGGGCGTCGGTGAGGTGGGCGGTGTCGATGCCGAAGTCGGCGGTGACGCCGCGGCGGGTGAGGCGGGCGAGGGGGCCGCGGCGGTCGGGGATCCGGGCGGAGGAGTGCAGGGCGATCGCTTCCCAGACCTGGTCGACGGCGGTGGCGGGGTAGCCGTGCCGGGTGAGGAACTCGGCGGCGAGGTCGGCGCCTTCGAGTTCGAACCGGTCCTGTCCGGGGGCGTCCGGGGAGGTGCCGAGGTCGTGCAGGAGGCAGGCGTGGAAGAGCAGGTCGTCGTCGTAGTCGGTGCCGGGGGTCAGCCGTTCGTGGTCGGCGAGGAGCCGGGCGAACAGGTAGCTGCGCACGCTGTGGTGGGCGACGGGCGGGCTGACGGCGGCCCGCAGGAGGTCGAGGGCGGCGGTGGCGACGGGGCCGGCGGGCAGGGCGGGGACGAGCGGTGCGGGTGTGTTCACGGCCCCGACCGTACGGCGGCCGGCCGGGCGCCCGGCAGTGGCACGGGTGCCGTCGACCGATAGGATCGTGCCGTGGAGTCCGTGTCGCGAACGCACCGGGTGGTGGTGCTGGCCCTGCCGTGGGTGCTGCCGCTGGACCTGGGCATTCCCCTCCAGGTGTTCGGGAGTTGGCCGGACGCGCCGTACGCGCTCGCGGTGTGCGCGGAGCGGCCGGGCCGGGTGCCCGTGCACGGCGGGCCCGAGCTGTACGTGCCGGACGGCCTGGAGTTGCTGGGCGACGCGGACACCGTGGTGGTCCCGGGGTGCGCGGAGCTGTCGCCGCCCGGGCCGGAGGTGCTGGCGGCGCTGCGGGCGGCGGCCGGTCGGGGTGCCCGGATGGTGTCGATCTGCACGGGCGCGTTCGTGCTGGCGGCGGCCGGGCTGCTGGACGGGCTGCGGGCGACCACGCACTGGCAGCACGCGGCGCAGCTGGCGGCGGCGCACCCGCGGGTGACGGTGGATCCGAAGGTGCTGTACGTGGACGAGGGCGCGGTGCTGACCTCGGCGGGCGTCGCGGCGGGGCTGGACCTGTGCCTGCACCTGGTGCGCCGCGACCACGGGACGCGGGTGGCCAACCAGCGGGCCCGGACGCTGGTGACGGCGCCGCAGCGGGAGGGCGGGCAGGCCCAGTACATCGACCTGCCGCTGTCGGCGGCGCCCGGCGCGGGCCTGGCCCGGCTGCACGAGTGGGCCCTGGACCATCTCCATCTGCCGCTCTCCGTGGACGAGTTGGCCCGTCGAGCCGGGGTGTCGCGGCGCACCCTGATCCGCCGTTTCCACGCGGGGACGGGGCTGCCGCCGATGCGCTGGCTGCTGGAGGCCCGGCTGGCCCGGGCCCGGGAGCTGCTGGAGTCGACGGACCTGACGGTGGAGGCGGTGGCGCACCGCTGCGGGCTGGGCACGCCGGGGAACGTCCGGGCGCTGTTCCGCGAGCACGTGGGCGTCCCGCCGAGCACCTACCGGGCGACCTTCCGCCCACTCTCCTGAGCCGGGTCCCGCCCTCCTGAGCCGGGTCCCGCCCTCCTGAGCCGCACCCGCCCTCCTGAGCCGGGTCCCGCCCTCCTGAGCCGCGCCCGCCGCCCTGAGCCGCGCCCGCCGTCCTGAGCCGGGTCCTCAGCCCAGCGTGTTCTTGTGCACCGTGCCGCCCTTGACGATCAGCCGGAGGTTGCGGCCGGGGTCGGCGAGCACGGCGAGGTCGGTGGTGGGGTCGCCGTCGACGACCAGCAGGTCGGCCCAGGCGCCGGGGACGAGGACGCCGAGCGGGGCGTCGCGGTAGGGGTCGCGGCGGCCGGCGAGGCGGAACAGTTCGGCGTTGCCGGAGGTGGCGAGCTTGAGCACCGCGACGGGGTCGAGGTACTCGCCGAGGCGGACCAGCATCTCGTTCTGCCGGTGGGCGAGGGAGGGTTCGAGCAGCAGGTCGGTGCCGAAGGCGAGCCGGACGCCGTGCTTGAGCGCCCAGCGGAAGGTGGTGCCGACGCCGTCGCAGACCTGGCGGTTCTTGGCCCGGCTGTCGGGGTTGTCGAAGTGGTGGTCGTCCTCGGCGAAGGGCTGGGTGCTGAGCCAGACGCCGCGTTCGCCGAGCAGCCGGACGGTGGCCTCGTCGGCGAGGTGGCCGTGCTCGATGCAGCGCACGCCCGCGTCGACGGCGCGCCGGACGCCCTCGGAGGTGTAGACGTGCACGGTGACGTAGGTGCCCCAGTCGGCGGCGGCCCGGACGGCGGCCTCCAGTTCGGCGGGCGTGAACTGCAGGACGTCCAGCGGGTCGTAGGCGGAGGCGGCGCCGCCCCCGGCCATCAGCTTGATCTGCGCGGCGCCGCGCTTGAGCTGCTCGCGCACCGCGGCGAGGACGCGTTCGGGGCCGTCGGCGACCCGCATCAGGCCGACCTGCTCGGCCCGGGACGGCGGCCCGCCGAGCGCGGTGGGCGGGTCGTAGACCATGCCGAAGTCGCCGTGCCCGGAGGTCTGCGAGAGCGCGGCCTGGCTGGGGTAGATCCGCGGCCCGGGGAACAGTCCGGCGTCCAGGACGCGGCGCAGCGGGTCGGTGTCGCCCGCCAGGTCGCGGACGGTGGTGAAGCCGCGCATCAGCATGGCCCGGGCGGCGGCCAGTGCCTGGTAGTAGACCGCGCCGGTGGGCGCGAGCTGCAGCCCGGCCATCGTCCCGCCGATCAGCATCAGGTGGACGTGGGCGTCGGTCAGCCCGGGCATCAGGGTGCGGCCGCCGCCGTCGATCACCGTCCCGGCGGCCGGGCCCGCGGGCGCGGGGTGGCCGAGCACGACCTCCGCGATCCGGTCGCCCTCGGTGCGGAGGTGGCCGGGCACCGCCTCGTCCCCGATCCCGTCGAAGACCCGCACGTTGGTGATCAGCAGCCCGCCCGGAGCGGCGGTGGACGTGTCAGAAGCCATGCCCCCATGCTCGTCCGCCCGCCCGGGCCGCACCCGCCGGTTCGGCCGGACGTGGGCGCGCCGCACGGGGGTTCGGCGGCCAGAGCGGCGTGCCCGGTCCGTTCGTCGGGCTCGTCCCGGTGGTCGGTGAGTCCGGCGGCGGCCGCCTCGGCCGGGACGCGGCCGGCGTGGACGCAGTGCCCTTCGTGCGTCGGTGCCCTTCAGGGGGTTCAGTAGGTGACGGTGATCCGGCGGGCCGGGCCGTCGACGCGGATGCGGCCGCCGTAGGGGACGACCAGTTGCGGTTCGGTGTGGCCGAGGTCGACGTCGAGGACGGCGGTGGCGTCGGGGGCGTAGGTCTCCAGGGCGCGCAGGACGGCGGCGCGCTGCTCGGCGCGGTAGCGGGCGCGGCCCTCGGCGTCGTGCGGGTGCTCGAAGGTCCAGGCCATGGCGCGGCCGACCAGGACGGCGGGGAACTGCCGGAGCAGGCCGCGTTCGCCGAGGTTGCGGAGCATCCGGAACACCTCGGTGGCGCTGGGCAGTTCCTCGGAGGTCTCCAGGAACAGCACGCTGCCGGCGTGCTCCTCGGCGGGGCGCAGCCGGTCGGCGGCGGCCATCCAGTGCAGGATCTCCAGGTTGCCGCCCCAGCTGGTGCCCTCGACGACGCGGTCGGGGCGGTGCCAGTGCCAGCCGGTGGCGGGCTCGGCGGCGGGTTCGCGCGCGAAGGTGGCCGGGTCCTCCCAGCGGCCCAGGACGGTGCTGGTGTCGGCGGCCTCGGTGAGCTCGTACGTGCCGCCGGTGAAGAGCGCGGCGCGCAGCGAGGCGTCGGTGAGCGGGTGGACGGCGTGCGGGCGGCCGAGCTGGGTCATCAGGGCGGCGCCGTGGTAGCCGACGATGCCCTGGCGGTGCAGGAAGTCGAGCAGGTTGGTGTTGTCGCTGTAGCCGAAGAAGGGCTTGGGGTTGGCCCGGATCAGCTCGGCGTCCAGGTGCGGGACGACGGTGATCTGGTCGTCGCCGCCGAGGGTGGCCATCACGGCGGTGACGGTCGGGTCGGCGAACGCGGCGTGCAGGTCGGCGGCGCGCTCGGCGGGGGTGGCGTCGAGCTTGCGGGTGGTCGGGTACTCGACCGGTTCGAGGCCGTACTCCTCGCGCAGCCGGCGCAGTCCGAGTTCGTGCGGGAGCGGGAAGGCGCCCGGTCCGGCGAAGCCCGGGGAGACGATCGCGATCCGGTCGCCGGGCCGGGGCTTGGGCGGGTACGCGGGCTGGTCCGTCATGCCGGGATGCTAACGGCCCGGGCGGGCCGCCCACGACCGGATATGCGGAGCGGTTCAGAGGCGGACGTCCAGCAGGGTCTTGCCGAGGGTGGCGCGGACTTCGATGGCGCGGTGGGCGTCGGCGGCGTGCTCCAGCGGGAAGCGCCGGCCGATGACGGGGCGCAGCCGGTCGGCGGCGGCTTCGGCGAGGACGTGGGCGGTGGCGGCGCGGATGCGTTCGGGGGTGGGGCGCAGGTGGAGGACGGTGAGGTCGCGGGCGGCGGCCTCCTCGTCCGGGAGTTCGGTCCAACTGCCGCTGGCCAGGCCGAAGCTGAGGATCCGGCCGCCGTCGCGGAGCAGTCCGGCGGCGGTCCGGCCGAGGGTGCCGCCGACGCCGTCGAGGACGAGGTCCACGGGGGCGAGGTCGCGGATCCAGTCGGGCCGCAGGTAGTCGGCGGTCTCGGCGGCGCCGAGTTCGGCGGCGAGGGCGAGTTTGCGGGGGCCGCCGGCCGCGGCGAGGACGCGGGCCCCGGCGGCGGTGGCGAGTTGGACCAGCAGGGTGCCGACGCCGCCGGCCGCGGCGGTGACCAGGACGCGCTCGCCGGGGGCGGGGGCGGCGGCCTCCAGCAGCAGGCGGGCGGTGCGGCCGTCGGCGAGCAGCGCGGTGGCGGAGTCCAGCGGGAGGCCGTCGGGGACGGCGTGCAGGCCGTCGGCGGGGACGACGGCGAGTTCGGCGTAGCCGCCGCTGCCACCGGTGGAGGAGACCACCCGCCGTCCGAGCCAGGCCGGGTCGGCGCCGGGGCCGAGGGCGGCGACGGTGCCGCCGACGCCGTTGCCGGGGACCATCGGGAGGGCGGCGGTGAACGGGCCGAGGCCGGTGGCGCGGAACTGGGTCTCGACAAAGGTCAGGTTGGCGTGCGCGACCTCGATCAGCACCTGCCCCTCCCCCGGCACCGGATCGGGGGCGGTCCCCGCCACCAGCACCTCGGGCCCGCCGAACTCCCGCAGCCACACCGCTCGCATCGCGCCTCCACCCGTTCGCGGGCCGGTCGTTCCGTCCCGGCACCCATCCTGTGACGTCAAGCGGACTTGAGGTCAAGCGGACCGTGCGGCGGGCCGGGTGCCACCGGCAGTGGGCGGATCCGGCAGTGGGCGGATCCGGCGGCGGGCGGAGTGTCACCGGCGGGTGCCAGGATCCGGGCCATGGACATGGACGGATTCTGGGCCCTGGTCGAGTCGAGCGCGGCGGGCGGCCCGGCCTGCGAGCGGGCCGAGCGGCTGACCGCGCGGCTGACCGGCCTGCCGCTGCCCGAGGTGCTGGAGTTCCAGCTCCGCCTGGACGAGGCCCGCGCCCCGCTGGACACCCCGGGCACGCTGGCGGTGGCGGAGGTGGTGCTGCGCGACCTGGTCAGCGACGACACCCTGTGGTACTTCCACGTCTGGCTGCTCGGCCTGGGCCGCGCGGCCCACCACCTCGCCGCGCACGACCCGGACGCGCTGGCCGACCACCCCGTCTTCCGGCAGCTGGCCGCGCGACCGTACGAGCAGTGGGACGACCACGACTTCCCGGAGTGGGAAGCGCTGGACTACTGCGCCCACTACGCGTACGAGCAGCTCACCGGCGAGGAGGACGGCCTGGAGGAGGCGTTGGAGGAGATCGGCCACGACAGCCCGTGCAACGCCGAGTTCGACGAACCGGTGTGGACGCCGGAGCAGCGGGCCGCCCGACTGCCCCGGCTCACCGCGCTTTTTGGCGAAGCGATCTGACCTGCCGTCAGTTTTACCCCGTTCCGTCCAGAGCCCGTTCGATCAGTGCGCGGGTGAACGGCCGGGCCTGCTCGGCGCGTTGGGCTCGGACCTCTGGGGTGAGGACGGGCGGGGCGCCCAGCGCCGGGAGGCGGCCGATCGGCTCGCGCTTGGCGATCAGCCGGCCCTCGCGCAGCGCGGCGGTGGCGCGGGCGGCGGTGACCGGACCGCGGTCGACCCGGACGTCGCGCAGCCACGGCTCGGGGCGGGCGGTGATCGGGTGCCAGTAGTCGCGCAGGCCGGCCCGGACGAAGGCGTGCAGTGCGGCGTCGCTCACCGGCAGCAGCAGCGCACCGGGCCGCTCGCCCGCCAACACCTCTCCCCCGTGCAGGAGTTCGCGCCGGGTGACGGCGGTGACCGGGCGCCGCATCGGCTCGCTCCGGGCGAAGGCGAAGTGGGCGGCGGCCGGGTCGGCGGGCGCACCGGTCGGCAGGTGGCCGCAGTGCAGTCCTACCGCGTCGGGCTCCTGTTCGATCAACTCCCGGTGCAGTGCGGCGAGTCGGCCCAGCATCCGGCCGTCCGGGGCGGCGGGGAGGACCGCGACCAGGGCGAGGTCGCTGCGCCCGTGCCGGTAGTCGCCGAGCGCCGACGAGCCGCGCGCCCACCGCGCACCCTCCGCGCGCGCACCGGGGTGACGGCGGCCGGCCGGACGGCGAACTCCGCCAGCGGCGGTGCGGCCAGGGCGCGTTGGGCGGCACCGGCGGCAGCCAGCCCGACCGCGGACGGGTCCGGAAGGGTCCGGAAGGGTCATGGTGCCCGTCCTGACACGGCCGGGCGGACGCGCCTGCGCCGCCGGGCGCCGCCGACGGCCTACCGTCGGAGCGGTCCGGTCGTCCGGCCGGGCGACCGTCCGGGAACGGAGGACCCTTCCGATGGCACAGAAGATCACCACTTTCCTGTGGTTCGACGACCAGGCCGAACAGGCCGCCGAGTTCTACGCGTCGGTGTTCGAGTACGGCCGGGTGACCGACGTGCAGCGCTACTCGGAGGCCGGGCCGGGCGAGCCGGGAAGCGTGATGCTGGTGTCCTTCGAACTGTTCGGGCAGGAGTTCCTGGCCCTGAACGGCGGCCCGCAGTTCCCCTTCACCGAGGCCGTCTCACTGCAGGTGGACTGCGCCGACCAGGCCGAGGTGGACCGCTACTGGGACCTGCTGACCGCGGACGGCGGCGCCCCGGGCCCGTGCGGCTGGCTGAAGGACCGCTACGGCCTGTCCTGGCAGATCGTGCCCCGCCGGATGACCGAACTGCTCGCCGACCCGGACCCGGAGCGCGCCCGCCGGGCCACCGCCGCGATGCTGCAGATGGGCAAGCTGGACGTCGCCGCCCTGGAGGCCGCCGCCGACGGCGGCTGACACCGCGCCGACCGCCGACCGCCCATCGGCCACCGCCCGCCCTGCCCGCTCGACTCCCTCGGACCGACCCCGACCGGGCGAACGGGGATCCCGGGCGGACTGCGGTGGCCCCGGGCGTGGTGACGGGCCCGGACCGGCCGGTGAACAGGGCTCGTTCGGCGGGAGACGGCATAGCGGGCACCAGCATCAGTGTGACGAACACCGAGCGGGTCAGCGCCACCGATGCCAAGATCACCGCCTTCAACACCGGCGTCGGCCCGCCGAGCGCCTTCGCCTCACCCTACGAGGACGCCGCCGGCCCGGCTCGTACCGCCCCTCCGGGATCACCATCCGCGACCACACTTTCGCCGACGGCACCGGAATCCGCACCGGCTCGGCATCGGGCCGGTGAACAGGTCATTCGCGTCCGCTGCGGTCACGCGCTACGGTGCCGATCTACCTCGCAGGTCATCGTGCTTGCGGAACCATCGCGTTGGGGAATCCATTGATGCTGCGGTCGTGGACCTGGAGATCCACCGTCATACTCTGCGTGGTACCCGCCGTAGGGCTGACGGTGGTGGCGCTCGTCAAAGGAGTCGGATCGGCCGACCCGATCGCCAGCGTGCTCGGTGCGTTGAGCGCCCTCGCCGCACTCCTCCTGTCCGTTCACACGTTCCGGCGGGCCGAAGCCGCAACGGATCCGAGCAGCCGGGCGAAAGCACTTTCCCGGGCTGTGCTCGCCGCTGAGACCCGGCAGCGGGCACAGCTGATCGGAGCGGGCGCACACCGCATCGACCTTTCGTTTATCCATCTGCCCGCCCCCGCGAACAACGCCGCGGGGGCCGCCCCGAACGGTCGACTGGCCGATGTCGCCGACTACTACCGGAGGCTACGACCGGCTCGGCTCGTCATCACCGGCGAACCGGGTGCCGGAAAGACGCTGTTGGCGATCGATCTCGTCCTGGGTCTGCTCACCGACCCCGGACGGAACCCGGACGACCCAGTGCCCGTACGCTGTTCACTCGCCAGCTGGGATCCCGCATCGTCGTTCCGGGCCTTCCTCACGGAACAGATCCACGAACAGTTCCGCAGCCAGGGCATCAGCCATCGTGACGCCCAGCAACTCGTCGACCACCACCAAGTGATCCCCGTCCTGGACGGGTTGGACGAAATGGACCGGGTCGCTGTTCCCATCGCCAAGGGGCGCGCCGTCCGAGCCCTGGAACAGCTCAACACGTACCAGGCCCCGACGGGCAGCGCACCCGTGATCCTGACCTGCCGCACCGAGCGGTACACCGCTCTGGCCACGCTCGACGTACGGCTGCGGGAGTCCACACACATCGAGATCACTCACGTACCGGCGGCGGACGCCATCGCCTACCTCACCGCCCGCGTCACCGACCCCGATCGGTGGCAACCGGTCCTCGACGCCCTGCGTGCGTCACCGACCGGCCCGTTGGCCCGCGCGCTGGGCACCCCGTGGTCACTGAACCTGGCCGTCGCCGCGTACGAGGAGCGCGACCCGGACACGCTCGCCCACGTGCGGGCGCCGAACCGCCTGCACGACTTCACCACCGCCGGAGCGCTCCGCACGCACCTCCTCTCCCTTTACCTTCCTGCCACCGTGCGGCAGCATCCCACCGGCCCGAACCGGTACTGCCCCGAACAGGTGGAGCGATGGCTCACCGTCCTCGCGAGGCATCTCACGACCACCGGACGGACGGACTTCGTACCGCACGCCTTCGGCGAGCTGACGGGCCTTCTGCGGGTCCGCTTGCTGGACGCCGTCCTCACCATGATCGCGGCTGTGGCCGGCCTCGGCCTCATCCTGTCCCTGACCCCCGCCCAGGCCACGAAGGAGATCACCCTGGCCTCGGACCTGATCGTGACAGCGGCAGTGATCGGGGGTGCCGCCAGGATCGCTGTGAAGGACTCCCCGCCCCGCGACTTCCGATTCGCCCGGCTCACGACCGCCCGGTCCTTCTTCGTGATCTCCTCCATCGCCCTGGGCGGCGGCATGCTCGGGCTCCTGGTCGCCCTCGCCTTCGGTCTTCCCGATGACGCGCCCACCCTCGGCGTCGGGGCCGGCATCGGAATCGCCGTCTCCCTCCCCTTCGGGTTGGTCCACGCACTGGTCGGCGGCACCGTCACCGCGGACCGGCGCCGCACCATCGGACCACGGGGAGTGCTCCGCCGAGACCTTGCCACCCAGTTCGTCGCAGGGCCCGCCATCGGAGCACTCGCGGTGTCCGTGGTCGGCCTGCTGGGCCAGGGGTGGTTCACCGTTCGGGACGCCCTCGACGGAAGCCAGTCCGTGGACATGGCGGAGGACCAGATCCTCGGACTCCTCTGTATCACCCTGGCCTACGGTGCGGGCTTCGGGCTCACCATAGGATCCCTGCTGTCCGGTTCCGCGACACGCCGGTACTTCGCTGTCCTGCTGCTGAGCCGCAGACTGCTGCCCTGGAAATTGATCGACTTCCTTGAGTGGGCACACGAGGCCGGCCTGCTCCGGATGTCCGGGGACTCTTACCAGTTTCGCCACAAGGAACTCCAGGACTGGTTGAGTCACCGCTGACGCCCGGTACGACCCGCCCGGCACCCCCCGACCGCCGCCGCCCCGGGCGGGACGACGGCGGTCGGTGGTGCGGCCCGGCTACTGGCCCGGTCGGCGGGCGGGCTCAGCTGCCGGTGAGCAGGTCGCGGAGCAGGGCCACGGTGTCCGGGTCCAGGTCGCGGCCGGTGCGGCGGCTGAGGGCGTCCAGGCGGTTGACCGAGCGGACGAGCTGGTCGCGGGCGCCGGCCGAGGCGTAGGCGTAGAACAGGTCGCGGTGCAGGAGTTCGACCTCGGGGGCGACGGCGAGGGCGCGGAAGATCGCGGCCTCGGCGGTGCGGTGGTCGCCGTACTGGAGGCGGCGGGCGGCGAGTTCGTGCGCGGTGTCGACGATCGCGGCCAGCATGTCCTGGCGTTCGGTCTCCGCCCAGGCGAAGGTCCCGGCCGGGGCCTCGGCGAACGGGGCGCCGCGGACCAGGGCGAGCGCGTGGGCCAGCGCGGCGTCGGCGGTGCTGGAGGTGGAGCGCATGCCGCGCCGGTACAGGCTACGGAACTCGTCCCAGTCGCAACTGACCGTCGGCGCCAGGGTGTAGCTGTCGGCGGGCACCACGCCCAGGTAGTCGCGGCCCTCCGGTGAGGTGCCCAACCAGCCTGCCAGCGCGGCGAGTTTGACCGGCAGCGGGTCGGCCAGGCGCTCGGCGGTGGCCTTCGGGTCGAGGTGCGCGGCGCCCGGGTGGATGTCCCGGTCGAGCATGCCGTGCTCGGCGCCGGGGCGCAGCGCCAGGTACGCGGCGAGTTCGGTGAGCCGGGGGCGGCCCGCCGGGTCGACGCTGCCCGCCGCGCCGAGCACGTCGACCGGCCCGAGCACCCGGATCCGCGGCGCGGAGCGCAGGTGGTGGGCCTCCGGCGAGCGCAGGATCGCCAGCAGGTCGTCGCTGTCGGTGCGGGCCGGGCCGCTCCCGGGCCGCACGGAGGGCCGGGCCGGGGAGCGCGGGTCGGGGGCCGCCGCCTGGTCGTGGACCGGTAGCGGCTCGGAGACCGGCGCCGCGGGCAGCGGTTCGGCCACCGCGGGCTGCTCGACCAACTGCTCGACGAACTGCTCGACCGGCTGCTCGACCGGCGCGGGGGCGGCGAGCTCGAAGGAACGGGTGCCGCCGTCCGCCACCGGCTCCGACCCGGGCGCGGACTCGGGCGTGAACTCGGGTGCGGACTCGGGCGTGAACTGGGTTGCAGTGGACGGCACGTCCCGCACCGGCGGGGACGGCGGCTGCGCGGGCAGGGCGGGCGCGGCGGGCAGCGCGGCGGCGACCCGGGGGTCGACCGGCGTCCCGTGCGGCGGCGTGGTGACCTTGCGGGCCTGGCCGTTGGCGGCGTGCCGCGGCTGGACGGGCGGGGCGGACGGCGCGGACGGCGCGGACGGGGCCGGCGGGGCGGGCACCGCGGGTGCGACCGGTGGCAGTGCGGCGGGCTGGACGGGCACCACCGGGACGACCGCGTACGGGTTGGTGGGCGCGGTCGGGACCAGCCCGGCGAACGGGCTGCTGCCGGTGGGGACCACCCGGGCCAGCAGCCGGGGTCCGGCCGCGGCGCCGTCGTCCGCGCGTTCCACCGCCGTGCCGGTGGCGGCGGGCTTGTCCAGGCTGGTGCGCGGCGGGGCGTCGGCCGTGGCCTGGTCGGTGCCGGTCGGGCCGCCGAGCAGGGCGATCAGCCGGGCGTCGAGCGAGCCGTCCGGGCGGGTGCCCGTCCGGTCCTCGTCCTCGTCCGGGCCGAAGCCCGCGCCGAACGGGGCGGGAACGGCTCCTATCGCGGCGCCGACGGCAGCCAGCGCGGGAACGGGCAGCGGGAGTTCGGCCTCTTCGTCCTCGGGGCCGTTGTGCGGTCCGTCGAGGGTCCACTCGGGGGCCGGGTGCTGGGTGAGGTCGCCGGAGACCCGGACGAGCTCGCCGAGCCGGTCGTACTGCTCGCGGCTGAGGCGCTGGAGCTCGACGCTCAGGTGCAGGCCGGGCAGCGGGGCGTGGCCGGTGGCGGGGAGCGTCCAGCGGGCGACCGGTCCGGCGCCGCGCTCGGGGGCGCGGGTGAGGACGGCCAGGCAGGTGCGCGGGCGGCCGTCGAGCAGGCGGCCGAGTTCGGCGGGGACGCCGCCGGCGGGCGGCTGCGCGGACAGCACGATCTCCGGCAGCCACGCCTCGTCCGCGCTGCCCCGGCTGCGGGCCTCGCGGGGGCTGCCGACGTTCGCGCCGATCAGGGTGGCGCGGGCCTTGGCGGTGCGCGGGCCGAGGGCGGCGAGCGCGGCCTCCAGGGTGGGGTGGTGGTGCACCCGGTCGGCGGCGGGGCCGGCCGGGGGCAGGTCGGCGGCGATGCCGACCAGGTGCAGGTGCAGGCGGTCGGCGAGCGGGCTGTGGGCGAGTTCGACGGCCAGCGCGCGCAGCACGTCCTCGGCGTCCTCGGGGTGCCCGGACAGGTGCACCAGCCGGACGGTCTCCAGGTCGGCCAGCACGGTGGAGCCGTCGGGGGTGGCGCCGAGGGTGACCAGCGCCGGGTACGGGGCCGCGTACTTGGCGGCCTGCCCGCTGGACAGCAGGTCGGTGGAGTCGGCCGGGCACCACCACACGTTCGGGGCGTGCGCGGCCCGGAACGGGGCGATCGGCACGGCCGGTGCGGCCAGGTGCAGTTCGACGGTGCCCGCGGTGGTGACCCGGGCGGCGACCAGCGCGGGCAGCCGCTTCTCGCCGCGCACGGTGTTGCGGCCCAGGGTGCGCAGGGCCCGGTTGAGCAGCTCCAGGCCGTGCTCGTCCTGCCGGGCCTTCAACTCGGCCTCGAAGCGGCCGGTTTCGGCCGAGGGCAGCGCGATCCGGTGCCGGGGGCGGCGGGCCCGCTGCTGGTCGGTGCGGCGGCGGGCCACCAGGGTGATCAGCGCGGCGGCCATCAGCACGCCGAGGCCGGAGGCGGCCAGCGCCACCGTGTAGTCGCCGCCGGTCCGCGCCACGGGGTGCTGGTCGCGGACGGCGGGCAGCTGGTCGGCGGACGGCTGCCCGGTCTCCTGCCCGGCGGACGGCTGCCCGGTGGACGGCTGCGCGGCGGGCGCCGAGGCGGCGGGGCTCTGCTCGGCCGCGGGCGGGGTGGCCTGCGGGGCGGGGGTGGCCTCCGGCGCGCTCGGCGCGGGGGTCTGCGCGTCCGGTGTGCTCGGCGCGGGCGGCTGGGCCTCGGGGGCCGGCGGGGTCTGGACGGCGCCGGGCACGGTGAGCACCATGCCGGGGGTGAGCACGTCCGGGTCGGTGAGCCGCTCGCCGTCGGGGGCGGTGGCGCCCTGGTTGGCCTGGAACAGCTCGGGCCAGCGGTCGCCGTCGCCCAACTCCCGCTGCGCGATGGAGGACAGCGAGTCGCCGGAGTGCACGGTGACGCTGCCGTGGGCGGGCGCGGCGGGGGCGGCGGGCAGGGCGGGCGCGGCGGCGCTGTCGGCGACCACCGGGGTGCCCGCGTCGGACTTGGCGTCGGCGGGCATCAGCAGCCGCCAACCGGGCTGGATCGGCCGGTCGGCGTCGAAGCGGGTGCCCGAATCGTCCATCGGGCGGCCCGCGTTGAGCTTGGCGATCTCCGTCCAGCGTTCGCCGGAGCCGAGTTGGCGTTCGGCGATGGACCACAGGCTGTCGGCGGGCCGGGCGTCACGGACGGTGTAGACCGGCTGCTGGGGGTCGGCGGCGGGCGCGGCCGCGGGCGCCCCGGCGGGCAGTGCGGCGTACGTCGGCGCGGCGTCCAACTGGGCGACGACGGAAGGGCGCTGGGCGATTTCGGGGGTGGCGGCGAAGGCCGATCCGGCGACCGGGAGCAGCGCCAGCACGGAGCCGACCAGGCCGGCCGCGATCCGCTGGCTCCAGCCGAACGCGGGGATCCGGCGGGCGACCCGGCCGCGCAGCTGGGCCGGGACCTCGACCAGGACGGAGAACAGGAAGCACAGCCAGCCGATCCAGCCGATGCCGACCAGCAGCCACAGGAACAGGCTGCCGTCGTCGGGGCTGGTGAGCGCGGCGAGCAGGTCGCCGTGGACGGGGTCGCCCGTCGCGGCGACGGCCAGCGTGCCGTAGCCGAGCAGGGCGGGCAGGCCGGCTAGCAGCAGGAGCAGCGCCAGCAGCGAGCCGAGCGCGGCGAGCAGCGAACCGCCCGCGCCTCTCCGGCCGCGGCGCTCGCGCCGCCCGGCGGCCACCGGTGCGGGCTGCCGGCCGGGCGCGGCGGTGTTCCCCGGGCGCCGCTCCCGGCGTCCCCTGCGGTGCTGGTCGTCGGCTCCGCGCGCGGCCATCAGCCGGTCTTCCCTTCCGTGATGCCGTGCAGCAGGGTGGCCTTGCCGTGGCCCTGCACGGAGAGTGTGGTGATGCCGACCACGCCGAGCAGCGAGGTTCGGTAGGTGGTTCTGGCGGTGACGCTGATCTCGCTCAGGTCGGGGTACTTGGGGAAGTCCACGTCACCGGTGACGTGCTGGGAGGCCAGGTACGCCTGGGCGGCGGCCTCGGCCCGTGCCGCGTCGACCTGGTAGCCGCCGCCGGCCCGCAGCCGGTCGATGTCGAGTTGCTGGCCGGCCGCCCGGGCGGCTTCCTGGGCCACCGCGTCGGCCCGTTCCATCGCCCGCAGTTGGCCGCCGAAGTCGAGCACCAGGCCGACCACGGCGACGAGACTGGCGACGGTGATGGCGACCATGACCGAAATGCTGCCCCGGTCGCGGCAGTTCACGCCTCGTGCGTTCACGTTCCCTCCCCCCACGGTGAGTTGACAGACCATCAGTCGGTTTCCCGGTAGCGGTCCAGCACGGAGCTGAACGTGCCGGTGAGCGTCTTGCTGCCCGGCAGCCTGTCCAGCCCGGTCAGGTCGGCCAGCGGCACCTCGCAGGACACCTGGACGACGACGGTGGTCAGGGTCTCGCCGCCGACCGCCAGCGGGCGGTACTCCAGGTCCTGGAGCGAGAGGGTCTCGCACCGCACCTGCCGGACCGCCAGCGCCTGGGCGACCGCGTCCTGGGCCGCCTGCTGGGCGCCCTCCCGGCTGTGGGACAGCGAGGCGGCCCGGGCCCCGGCGCGGGCCGCGGCGTCGACCACCGCGCCGGTGGTCTGCAGGCGTCCGGCGGCGACCGCCATCAGCGCGAAGGTCAGTATCACCGGGACCAGGAGCGCGGCCTCGACGGCGAACGAGCCCCGGTCCCGGAGCCCGCGCCGCCGACGCACGGGCGGTCGCCGCAGCGCTCCCCCGCCGTCCGCCGCTCCCCCCTCCGCCCTGTCCACGACTCCGTCCACGATTCCGTCCCCCGCTCCCCCGCCGCTCACGGCGCCACCGGCGGGACGAACTTCTCCCGGGGCGCGGTGGCCGTCTTGGTGACCGCCAGGTCGGCGAACGGCACCAGGGAGAGCGTCTTGACGGTGACGGACAGTTGGTACATGTCGGGGTCGCCGCCGGTCTGCTCGGGCGGCCGCGCCAGTTCGACCACGTTGCCGAGCCGGTCGACGAACTCGGTGGCCCGCTGCTCGCCCGCACCGGCCGGCGCGCCGTTGATCCGTCCGGCTTCCACGCCCTCCCGGGCGGCGGCCAGCGCGGCCTGTTCGGCGTACCACCACAGGCCGGCCTGCACCACCAGGAGGATCACGAACAGCACGGCCGGGAAGACGATGGCGAGGCTGATCGACATCGCCCCCCGGTCGGACCCGCGGGCGCGCGGGAGCCACCCGGCCGGTGCGGGCCGGGTGGCGGGCCGGTGCGGGCGGCGGATCACGGCGCGGTGCCGCCGGCGGGGACGTCCTTCTGGATGTTGCCCTGGACCTTCTGGCCCAGCTGGGTGATCGCGTAGACGACCGTCCCGGCGATGGCGACCAGCACGATCACCGCGAGGGCGAGTTCGATGCTGATCGCGCCGCGGTCGCCGGACTCGCGGGCGGCGCGCAGCTTGACGAGGCGGTACTCGACGGCGGGTCGGACGAGATGGAGCGGGAGCAGCGGCCGCAGGGCGGCCGCCACGGTGCGGATTCGGGCCATGGTGTGGTCTCCAGGACTTCGAGGGGAGGGACTCTGTGCGGGGTGCCGCGTTGGGCGGGTGGCGCTGTTCGTTCGCTGTTCGTTCGCTGCTCGATCGGGAGGTCGGAAGGTCGGAAGGTCGGAGGGGACGGGGAGTCGGGCGGTCGGGTCGCGGGGCGGTCAGGTGGTGTTGAGCATCTGGTAGACCGCGGGGAAGGCGATCAGGACGGTCATCAGCAGGGTCAGGGCGGAGCCGGGGGCGACCATCCGTTCGCTGTCGGTGTTGGCCTTGGCGAGCTCCTCGGAGAGCAGTTCGCCGCGCAGGCTCTTGGCGCGGGCCCGCAGGGTGTCGTAGACGGCGGCGCCGTCCACGCCGGAGATCCGCATGATGTCGGCCACGTCCTGGAGCGGGGTGAGGCCCAACTCCTGGGCGAGCGCGTCGAGTCCGTCCCAGGGCGGGAGCCGGTCGGTGGCGGCCCGCTCCAGCGCGTCGCGGATCCGCCGGAACACGGTGCCGCGCCCGACCGAGGCGGCCCGGCGCAGCGCCTCGGCGGGCCCGCAGTCGGCGGCCCGCTCCAGCGCGACGAGTTCCAGGTACGCGGCGATGCCGTGCAGGTACTCGGTGCGGGCCTCCTTGGCCTCGCCGGCCACGATGCCGTCGGGGACGAACCAGAGCAGTCCGGCCAGCAGCGGCCCGAGCAGCAGCGGAACGGCCGGCGACAGGCCGTCGCCGACCACGGCGGCCATCACCGTCAGGTAGCCGGGCAGTGCGAACCCGAGGACGGCGAACAGCAGTTTGTGCGCCATGAAGCGGGCCGGGCTGCGGCCGATCAGCGCGAGCGCCTGGTGCGGGATGCGCACCCCGGGCAGCCGCGCCGAGCCCTCGCCGACCCGGTCGTACCAGGGCAGCGCGACGTCGGCGTCCTCGGCCCGGCGGGGTTCGGGGACGCGGTGCAGCCGGTCCAGGGCCTGGCCCAGGTCCGGTGGCGCGGGCCGGAGTTCGGCCAGCAGCAGGGCCACGCCGCCGGCCGCGGCGCCGCCGGCGAGGACCGCCCAGGGGGAGATCACCTGGCCTCCTTCACGAGTGGGTCGTCCCCGGCCGCGGCGCCGTCGGCACCGGCACCGGCACCGGCACCGGCGGCTCCGTCGGCGCCGGGGCCGGGCAGTCGGCCGGTCTTGGAGCGGCGGTCGACCTCCAGGACGCGGGGCAGCGGGGTGTGCCGGGCCAGCGAGCGCATCCAGCCGATCACCGCCACGAACGCCACCGCCACGACGGCCAGCACCAGTTGGCCGAGCACCGTCGAATAGGGCTCGGTGTAGCGGGGGTTGAGGCCGCCGATGACGATGACCAGCATGATGATGCCGACCATCCAGCGGATCGTGGTGCGGTGCTTGGAGCGGTCCGCCTCGATGGCGCGCCGCTGCCGGACCTCCTCGCGCACCGACTCCGCCATGTCGGCCAGCGCCCGGGCCAGGCCGGGTCCGCTGTCCCCGGCCCGCAGCACGAGGGCGGCGAGCACCTTGTCGGCGGTGGCGTCGGCGACCTGGTCTCCGAAGGCGCGCAGCGCGTCCTCGGGACGCCAGCGGGACTGCAGCCGGGCCGCCAGGTCGGAGATCTCGGCCTCCAGGGCGACCGGGGCGGTGCGCCGGCTGGTCATGATCGCCTGGTTCAGGCCGACGCCGAGCAGCAGCACGTCGGCGAGGCGCTGGGTCCACTCGGCGAGCGCCTCCAGCCGTTCGATCCGCCGGGTGTCGGAGCGGGTCGCGTCGAACAGCCAGGGCAGGCCGAACACGGCGGCCGGGACGAGCAGCGCGACCAGCGGGATGCCGGTGAACAGCCAGCCGCCGGGCGCGCCGATCAGGGCCAGCGCCAGCTGGGTGCGGCGCAGCCGGGCCATGCCGGGCGAGGCGGTGCCGGGCGCCCCGTACCAGAGGGTGTGCAGCCGGCCCTCCAGCGGGTTGTCCCGCTCCTCCTCGTCCAGGGGTCGCCCGCGCAGTCCGGCGGCCAGCGCGACCAGCCCGCCGGCCAGCGCCAGCCCGCACAGCACGTACAGCAGCAGCATCAGCGCATCCCCCCGATCCGCAGCGCCAGCGGCGCGCCCCACGTCCCGTACGGGGAGCCGAGCAGGCCCGCGTCGAATCCGGCCCGGCGCAGGTCGTCCAGGCAGTGCGGCGGGGTGACGGGCACGGCCCGGACCTCGCCGAGTTCCGGGCGCGGCCCGAAGACGGTGTTCAGCGCGGGGCGGCCGGACTCGCCGAGGCCCGCGACCTCCAGCACGTGCGAGACGAAGCGGTGCCGGCGGCCGCCGACCGCGGTCTCGTCGACCATGGTGACGTGCACGATGAAGTCGACGGCGTTGGCGGTGAGCCGGTAGGCGAGGGTGTCGGTCATGTGAGCGCCGTACTCCAGGCAGAGTTCGGCGATCCGGTCGACCACCATGTGCGGGCCGCGGGCGTGCAGGGTGCACATCGAGCCGCCCTCGCCGTTGGTCATCACCCGCAGCATCGGCACCACCTCGGCGGAGCGGACCTCGCCGACGATGATCCGGGACAGCGTCATCCGGAGCGCCGCCGGGATCAGCTCGCCGATCGTCAACTCGCCCGCCAGGCGCCCGTCCACGCGTTCGCCGTTGCCCTCGCGGGCCTCCATCGGGACGACCTGCCGCAGGTGGCCCAGGGTGTGCAGCCACAGCTCGAACTCCGACTCCAGGGTGCCGACCCGTTCGTCCGGCGGGATCTCGGCGGCCATCGCGCGCAGCAGGCTGGTCTTGCCGACGCCCTGCGTCCCGGTGATCATCACGTTCTTCCGGGCCCGGATCGCGGCCGCCAGGAACGCCGCCAACGTGCCGTCCACCGTACCGAGTTGGACCAGGTCGCTGAGCGTGGCGCTGGCCACCCGGTGCCGGCGGATCGCCACGTACGGACGGGGCGTGACCTCGGTCATCGCCTGCAGGCGCATCCCGCCCTCCAGCCGCAGCGCCAGCATCGGGCTGGCGGTGGACAGGCTGCGCTCGCCGCCGCCGTGCTGGCGCGCCAGGTCCTGGAGCAGCTCGACCAGTTCCTCGTCGGTGTCGGCCACCGGCGGCACCTGCCGCAGCGGTTGGTGCACCCGCGAGATCCACACGTCGTCGCACCCGTTGATCAGGATGTTCTCGATCTCCGGGTCGTCCAGGTACGGCTGCAGCCGCCCGGCCCGGAACAGCAGGTCGTACACGGCCTCGGCGAGCACCCGGTCCTGCTCCCGGGTCGGCGGGATCCCGTGGGTCTGCGCGTACGCGTCCGACCAGCGGGCCACCGCCTCCTCGATCAGCGCCCGCCCGCGCTGCCGCCGGGTCGCCCGGTCCGCCTCGCCGCCGGACGCCTGCGCCAGCCGCGACAGCTGCTGGTGCAGCTCCGCCGCGACCTGCCGCTTCAACTCCCGCGCCACCTGCGGGTCCACCGCCGGACGCGCGCCGGCCGCCGACAGCGCGGGCACCCCCGACGCCACCGGCCCGGTCCGCACCTGCGGCTCCGCCGCCGTCGGCTTCCCCCAGGGCAGCCCGGCCGCGTCGGCCGACCCCCCCTGCACCACCTGTCCGTTCACCGGCTGCTGCGGAGGCAGCGGCCCCTGGTACGGGCTAGCGCGCACGCCACACCTCCTCACCCTCCGAACCGTCCTGCCCCTGCTGTCCCTGCTGCACCTGCTGCCCCTGCTGCCCCGGGAACGGCGCGGGCACCGGCGGCTGCGGCACCGCGGGCGGCGCTATGTGCGGCGCGGCGTACGAGATCTGCGGCGCCTCCATCCGGACCGGCCACTCCCCCGTGAACTGCCCGCCCGCACCCGGCACCTGCGGCGCCTGCTGCTGGTACGACTGCTGGTACGGGTAGGGCTGTTGGTACTGCTGGTACTGCTGCTGGTACGGCGGTTGCTGCGGGTGGGACTGCGGCGGCGGCTGTTCCTGGAACTGCGGCTGGTGCGCGGGCCCGGCCACCGGTCCCGCCACGAACGGCGCCGCCTGCACCTGCTGCTGCGGCGGCACCGGCACCTGGCGCGACGGCTGCGGCTGCGGCTGCGGCTGCTCCTGGAACTGCGGCTGCTCCTGGAACTGCGGCTGCACCGGCTGCGGTTGGGGCAGCGCCTGCTGGGGCGGGGCCTGGGCGACGGCCGGTGCGGGCTGCACGGGTTCCGGGCCGCCGAGGCGCCGGCGGCGGGCGGCGGCGACGTCCTTGATCCGGTCGGCGGCGCTGCGCGCGGTGCGCATCAACTCGGAGCGGATGAACCGCCGGTCGGTGGTGTCGCCCCCGTCGGAGAGCACCCGGGCGGTGCGCGGCGCGTGGGTGAGCGCCCCGAGCACGGGCAGCTGGAACTGCCGGGAGACCTCGCTCTCGGGGTAGGGGCCCTCGGTGACCAGCAGCAGGCCGAGCCCGTCCGAGCCGGTACCGTGGGCGTCGAGGTCCTCGCGCAGCGCGGCGATCCGGGGCCGGGCGGCGGAGAGCCCGCGCAGGGTGGTGCGGACGGTCACGGCCACCACGTCGGCCCGCCGGGGCAGCACCGCCATCGCCCCGTTCGCGCCGGAGCGCCCCAGGTCGAGCAGCACGTCGTAGCCCTGCGGTTCGAGCGCCCGCAGGGCCTCGACCAGGGGTTCCCAGGTGTAGGCGAGGCCGGGGGCCTGGGTGGGGTCGGTGAGGCCGGGCAGCAGCAGGCGGTCGCCGGTGCCCTGCGGGGAGACGTCGAGCAGCTGCTCCCAGAGCGTCTCGGCGAGCAGCCCGCGCCGGTCCGCGACGGCCAGGTTGCGCAGCCCGTACACGGCCTCGACCCGGCCCTCCAGCGCCCCGGCCAGCACCGCGCCGCCGTCCGGGTCGCACTCGACCAGCAGCACCCGGCGCCCCGGACCCAGCGGCCAGGACAGCAGCAGCGCGAGCGCACTGCTGGTGGCCCCCGGCGCGCCCGTCCCGCCGAGCACGGCCACCACGGCCATCAGGACCCTCCGGCGGTTCGGGGCGCCAGGATCACCTGGAACTTGCCGCCCGCCACCCAGAGCGCGAGCCGCGGCCCGTCCGCCGGGCCGACGGCGACGTCTATCACGGTGCTGCCGTCGGTGTCGGGCTTGCCCACCGCGGCGACCACCGCGGTCATCGTCTCGGGGGTGCGGGTGGTGGCGGCGTCGCCGCTGCCGCCGGGCGCGTTGACGATCAGGATCTGCAGGCCGGGCTGCAGCCTGGTCGCGGGCAGCTGGGAGCGCTTCGCGGAGACGCCGACGATCTGCTGCCCGGGCTGGGTCGCCGGGTCGCTGGTCAGGTCGGACTTGACCAGCAGCGCCCCGCGCTTGAGGTCGGTGGTGGCCCGCAGCCCGACGGTGCGCTGGAGGTCCTGGGCGTCCAGCGGGTGCAGCGCCGGATCCCCCGCGATGTGCGCCACCACCAGGTCGTCCGAGCCGATCACCTGCCCCATCGGCACGTCCCGGGCCAGCGCCAGCACCGCGATCCGCTGCCCGCTGCTGTTGTACAGCACCGCCCCGCCCAGCCCGCCGGCCGCGATCAGCGCAGCCGCCATCGCCAGCACGGCGGGACGCCGCCGCCGTGCGCCGAGTCGGCGCGGCGGGGTCGGCATGCTTCGGTTCTCCACCGCTCTGCGGCCTCTCACTCGTGATGGGACGTCAACTCTGCCGCCACCCGCCCACCGGCGGGCCCGGCCCGGTCAGTTCAGCACTTGGACCTCGTTGACCGGGACGCTCAGCACCGCCTCGGTGTAGGTGGGCCACCAGTCGAAGGCGGTCATGTCGATGGCGGTCCCGTCGGTGCTCTGCGCGCTCACGTGCCACTTCAGCGTCACGCTGAGGGTGAACGCCTTGTCCTTCATCCGCGCCGAGCTCTCGGTGAAGACGTGGCTGCAGGTCGGCTTTCCCTGCGCGCTGAACGGGTTCCCGGCGTCCTGGCAGGTGAAGTGCTGGACCTGCTCGCCCCCGGCCGGACCGTCGTCGACGTTCCAGACCACCTCCGCGAGGGTGACCGTGGTGGTCACCTTGAACCCCACGCCTTCCAGTGTCTCGCTCAACGGGCCCACCGTGTCCGGGTTCTGGTCGAACCACAGCCACACCGGCGAACCGACCACCGCGTCCTTGGCGGGGGCGCCGTGCAGGACCGGCTCGGCAACGGTGATCTTCTTCAGCGCGTCGTAGGCCACCTGGGCGGGCGTCTTGGGCGGCGGGGGTGCGACGGCTGTGGCCAGGAAGACCCGACCGGCCGGCACGAAACCGTCGTCCAGGATGCAGGACTTGTCATAGAACGCACCGTCTTCGGAGGTGCGCCCGGCCCACACGGCTTCACTCGGAAGCGGCTGCGGGTCGGCTTCGATGTAGTAGCACCCCTCCGAGAACGCGCCCCTGTCGTCCAGCCAGCACGCTACTTCCTTCCCCAGCCAGGTGCACTTGTCCGTCCCACTGCTCCCACCGCTCCCCCCGGACGACCCCCCGCCCGCGGTGGGGGTGCTGCCCGGCTCGTGGTGCTCGACGCAGATGGTCCGGTCTGCGCACGGTGCGGCGGGGTCGTCGTCGGCGCTCGCCGCCGGAACCGCCGCGGCGGCCAATCCGAGCCCGATCAGTACACAAACAGCGGTGCGCCAGGCGGAGTTCAGCATGTCTTGCCCTCCTCGCGGGTGAACTCGGCGACCAGCCAACGGTTTCCGTATTTCTTGACCACGACGGTCGCCGGATAACGCGACAGCCGCGGTTGGGGATCCCTGATCTTCTTGGTGTCGGCGTCCGCCTGGTGCCAGCCGGACACGTCGAGACAGTCGTCGATCGTGGCGGTGGGCGGATTCGCCTGCTGATCAAGGCTTTTGAGGACGGGCGAGGTGACCGGTCGGCCGATCATGACGAGTTTGCTGTCGTGCAGCTGGGTGAGCGAGATCACGGTTTCGGTGAAAGCCGCCCCGGTCGCGTACTGGCGGAGCGGAGTTCCGTCCGAATTCGATCGCCCGAGCACGTCGACCTGGACGTCCCACCAGGACTGATAGGCCGTCACTGCCTCATTGCCCTCAAGCCCTTGGGCGCCTTCCTTCGGCGCCGGGCTGCCGGGCGGGGAGGTGTTCGCGGTGGCGGTGGAGGCCGCCGACGGAAGGCTTCCGGAGGGTGTTCCGAGCCGGTCCGCGGATCCCGCGCCGGAGGACGAACAGGCTGTCAGCAGGAATGGCAGAAGCAGCCCGCTGATCCCAACCGCCCCAGGGCGCACCAGAATTGAGCGCTGCCGCATAGCCCCACCTTGTTGCGGCCGGACCTGTGGTGGATCCGGACCGCGGATGTCGTCTGCCGTCCCCGGTGTCGTTCTTGGGTCGCTCGGAGGTCGATTCTTCGCCACCCCGCCCCGGCACGGCAACACCCGGGGCCTCCTGACCTTACGCGGAAGGCGGATCCGTTGGGGCACTTTCTCGCCACAGAACCGCCAAAAGTTCATCGGAAAACGGCAATCCGGCGAGCGCACCCCTCACAGCAGCCCGATTGCGCATCAGGAGTCTTCCCCCGTCCCGCGGCACCAGGAGTCTGGCCTCTCCCGCATTGGCCGGTTCTCCCCAGCCCAACTGCTCTTCCACGGCGGGCTGGAGGTCGAGCGGTCCGACGGCGGCGGGCGCGCCGGGCACGCCGTGTTCGAGGACCCGGCCGAGTGCCCAGCTGAACGAGCCCTCCGCGCCGGGCAGTACGCCGTCGCGGCCGCGCCGCCCCGCGCTCCAGCGGCCGATCCGGCCCCAGAGCGGGACGCGCGAGTGGCCGAGCAGTTCGCCCGCGCCGTCCTCGCGCTGGAGGGCGGCCCAGGTGTCGCGGTCGGCGACGGCGTCGACGATCAGCAGGGTCTCCTCCTGGGCACCGTGCACCATCGCGCTGGTGATCCAGTCCCAGGCGAGGCCGCGCCGGTAGGCGTTGTCGGGGGTGGAGCCGGCGGTGACCAGGGCGACCCGGCGGCCGCGCGGGTCGGCGACGAGTTGGCCGACCAGGCCGACCACCAGCCAGCGGGCGGGGCGCTGGGCGGCCTGCCGGACGGCGGTGAGCAGGGTGTTGGCGTCGGCGTCGGCCGGGGGGTGGGTGACGGTGCTGCCGCGGGTGCCGGCGTCGAAGGTGCGGCCGGGGAGGGCGTCGGCGAGGGTGCGGGCGCCGTCGGCGGCGCGGGCCGAGCCGCCGTGGCCGCGTTCGGGTCCGCCGTCCGCGCCGATCATCACCAGTTCGATGCCACCGCTCACCCGTACCGCCCCCTCCGCCTGTGCCGCCGCCGGCCCGCCTGGCCGCCCCGTCCGGGTCGGCCGGGACGGGGCGGGGCACCGCCCGAGGCCAAGGTATCGCCGCGGGGTGCCGGTGCGGGGCGGAATCGGCCCGATGAGCCCCAGCTCAGGGACCATGGGCCCTGTTCGGGGCGGTGCCGGCGGGGGCACCATCGTCGGTATGGACCGTGACGACCGGGTGGAGACCCTCAGCGAGGCCGAGTGCCTGCGGCTGCTCGGCACCGTGCCGCTGGGGCGGGTGGTGTACACCGAGCACGCGCTTCCGGCGGTGCTCCCGGTGGCTTTCCGGGTGGCGGCGGACGGCCGGCTGATCCTGGCCCTGCGCACCGGCACCCGGGTGGCCCGGGCGCTGGACGGCACGGTGGCCGCGTTCCAGGTGGACGACTTCGACCGGGCGGGCCGCTGCGGCTGGAGCGTGCTGGTGCACGGCCGCGCCGAGGTGGTGCGCGACACGGGCGAGCGCGCCCTGCTGCACTCCGGCGGCCTGCGCCCGTGGATCCCGGACCCGGGGCCGGAGTACGTGGCGATCAGCCCGGAGCTGGTCTCCGGCCGCCGCATCCTCCCGCTCCTCCCCGAGGCCGCCCCGGACGCCCGACCCGGCGCCGCCCCCACTCCCGTCCCCGCCCCCGTCCCCGCTCACGCTCCCGCTCTGCCGGGCCTGCGCCACGGCTGAGCCCGGCACCGTCGCCACCGGGCCCCGCTGACATGTGACCGGCGAGTAGGCATACTCTGCGGGTCGGCCCCGCCCCGGGCCGTCCCTGCCCCGACGCACCTGTGGAGCGCACCGTGACGACCTTCGCCTCGCTCGCCGACCTGACCGCCGCGGTCGGCACCGAACTCGGCACCAGCGAGTGGCACACCGTCGACCAGGCCCGGGTGAACCTGTTCGCCGAGGCGACCGGCGACCACCAGTGGATCCACGTCGACCCGGAGCGCGCCAAGGAGACGCCGTTCGGCGGGACGATCGTGCACGGCTACCTGACGCTCTCGCTGCTGCCGGTGCTCGCGAAGGAGTGCTATGGGGTGGAGGGCGTCGGGATGGCCCTGAACTACGGCTCGGACAAGGTGCGCTTCCCAGCCCCGCTGCCGGTGGGCACGGCGGTGCGGGCGACGGCAGTGCTGGTCTCGGCGGACGAGGTGCCGGGCGGCGTGCAGGCCGTGGTGCGGTTCACCATCGCCAGCGAGACAAGCGCCAAGCCGCACTGCGTCGCGGAGACCATCACCCGCTTCTACCCGGCCGCCTGATCCCCTCCCAACCGCCCGACCCGCCCTCCCAACCGCCCGATCCGCCATCCCGGCCCACTCCACCCACGACGGCCCGCTCCACCGACGACGGACCGCCCCGCACCCCGGGGCGGTCCGTTTCCGTTGCTCCGTGCGGACCATCCGGGCCACCCGTTCCGGCGCGCCACCGTCACTCTGCCACCTTTTGTCCGCTTTGTGCAGGTAATGTCCCGGCCTGAGGTGTGCCGTCCGGCACCGGGGTCCCCGGCTGCCCGGGCGTCGCGCTCCGGCCCGCTGCGGACACCGCGGGGCGCGCTGCGTCCCGCCGTCCTCCCGGTGCGCCGCCGTTCGGATGTTCGACCGTGGAGGTGCCGTGTCCCGCCCCGTCTCCTGGCTGTTCCGCGCCGGCGAGCTGGCCGCCGAGGCCGGGCTCGCCCTGCGCGACGCGAAGCGCTCGTACCGGACGTTCCCCCGGGAGACCTGGCAGCGGATGCGCACGGACGCGTTCGGCGCCGACCCGTCGGGCTGGCGCCTGCACCGGGTCCGCAACTCGCCGCACTTCGTGGACGGGTCGTTCCGCAACCCGGTGGCCACCCGCCGCCTCGCGTACGCGCACACCCCGCTGGCCCTGATGCGCACCAAGCTCGCGGTCGACCCCAACCGCCGCTCCCCGGCCGCGGCCGTCCCGGTGCACCGGCTGCTGCCGATGGAGCTGGCCGCCCCGCCCGCCTCCGGCCTGCGGCTGACCTGGCTGGGCCACGCCACCGTGCTGGCCGAGCTGGACGGGGTCCGGGTGCTGTTCGACCCGGTGTGGAGCGAGCGCTGCTCCCCGTTCGACTGGATCGGCCCCAAGCGGCTGCACCCGGTGCCGCTGCCGCTGGCCGAGCTCGGGCCGGTGGACGTGGTGGTGATCTCGCACGACCACTACGACCACCTGGACATGGCGACGGTGCGGACGCTGGCCGCCGGGGACGCGGTGTTCGCGGTGCCGCTGGGTGTCGGCGCGCACCTGGAGCACTGGGGGGTGTCGCCGCGCCGGATCGTCGACCTCGACTGGTGGGAGACCGCCGAGCTGGACGGCCTGCGGCTGACCGCCACCCCGGCCCGGCACTACTGCTCGCGCGGGCCCCGGCCCAGCGGCAAGTTCCTGTGGTCGTCCTGGGTCGTGGAGGGCAAGCGGCAGCGGATCTTCCACAGCGGCGACAGCGGCTACTTCCCCGGGTTCGCCGAGATCGGCCACCGCTTCGGGCCGTTCGACGCGACGATGATGCAGGTCGGCGCGTACTCCGAGCACTGGCCGGAGGTCCACCTGACGCCCGAGGAGGCGGTGCAGGCGCACCGGGACCTGGGCGGCGACGTGCTGCTGCCGGTGCACTGGGCCACCTTCGACCTGGCCCCGCACCCGTGGGAGGAGCCCGCCGAGCGCACCGTCGCCGCGGCCCAGGACGCCGGGGTCACCCTCGCGCTGCCCCGCCCGGGCCGCCCGTTCGAACCCGCCGACCCGCCCGTCGCCACGCCCTGGTGGCGCGCCGTCGCCGCGGCCCCCTCCGGCTCGGACCTCCTCCTCCCGCCCGGCCTCTCCGCCGTCCCGGACACCCCCGCCGCCCTCACCACTCCCCCGCCCCACCCCGACGCCCCGCTCGCCGACGCCCGCCCCACCGCCGACCAGGCCCCCGGACAGACACCGGGCCAGGACGGCGAGGTCCCGCAGCGCTAGCGCCGCCCACGGGCCCGGAACCGCCCAGCCCCTCGCCGACCCCCGGGAGGGGGCTTCTCAGCTCCCGGGCGACGCCAGCCGCAGGAAGTCCGCGGCCAGCGTCCGCACTTCCAGCCCGTCCGGCTCCCGGCCGCTGAGGATCCAGAAGAAGACCGGCCCGACCAGCAGCGCGGTCGCCTGCGGCATCGGGACGGCCAGCGCGTCGCCGGGCAGGGCGCGGCCGATGACGGTCGCCGCGCTGGCGCCGATCGGATCGGTGCCGCGCAGCAGGTCGCGGACGGCGGTGTCGTGCTGCGCCTCGCCGACCAGCGCGCGGTAGGCGGCGCCCGCGTCGGAGGTGGTGAGGAAGGCGGTCAGTGCCTTGAGGTAGGCGGCGAGGTCGGCGGCCGGGTCCGGCTGCGGGGGGACGTCCAGTTCGTGGCGGGCGTCGGTCGCGCTCGCCTCCAGCAGGATCTCGGCCTTGGTGGACCACCAGCGGTAGACGGTCTGCCGGGAGACGCCCGCGCGTTCGGCGATGCCCTTGAGGGTCACCGCGCTGTAGCCCAGTTCGACGACGAGGTCGTCGACCGCGTGCAGGACGGCCGTCCTGGCCTCCTCGCTGCGCGGGCGACCGACCTTGCCGTGCTCGCTGCCGCCCATGCCGCCTCCGTTCCCGGGCCCCTACCCGGCCTCGTACGTTACGAGACAGTATGCACATGATTGCGCCAAACGCCGCTCGGGGCCGTCCCGTTGGGATCTCGGAACCCATCGCCGACCGCCTCCGCCCCCACCTCCACTACGCCTCGCCACCACCACCGCCACCGCCCCACCCCGCATTAGTGGACATCGTGCACCGGATCCACTAGTTTCGGTACATCGTGATCCGTAATTGTCGGCCGACGGCGCCGACGCCATGCCCGCAGGGCGGAAGGGAGACCGCCGCGTGCGTGTCTTCGTGACGGGTTCCACCGGTTGGATCGGCTCGGCCACCGTGGACGAACTGCTCGGCTCCGGCCACCAGGTCCTCGGCCTGGCCCGGTCCGACCGGGCCGCGGCCGGACTGGTCGCCAAGGGGGCGCAGGTGCACCGCGGCGACCTCGACCACCCGGCCTCCTTCCGGGAGGCCGCCCGCGCCGCCGACGCGGTGGTGCACCTGGCCAACAAGCACGACTGGGCCGACCCGGCGGGCAGCGACCGCGCCGAGCGGGCCGCCGTCGAGGCGGTGCTGGACGGCCTCGCGGGCTCCGGCAAGCCCTTCGTGATCGCCAACGGCCTCTCCGGCATCGTCCGGGGGCGCCCGGTGCTGGAGGACGACGCCTCGCCCGAGGTCGGCCCGACCGCAGACCGCGGCGGCTCGGAGAACCTCGCCCTCGAGTCGGCCGCGCGCGGCCTGCGCCCGGTCGCGGTCCGCTTCGCCCCGAGCGTGCACGGGCGCGGCGACCGGGGCTTCGTCGACTGGCTCACCGCCGCCGCCCGTGAGCACGGCGTCAGCGGCTACGTCGGCGACGGCACCGCCGAGTGGTCCGCCGTGCACGTCACGGACGCGGCCCGGCTCATCCGCCTCGGCCTGGAGCGGGCCCCGGCCGGTACCCGGATGCACGCCGTCGCCGAGGAGCGCATCACCACCCGGGCGATCGCCGAGGCCCTCGGCACCGCCCTCGGCCTGCCGGTGACCTCGATCGACCCGGCGGACGCGGCGGAGCACTTCGGCGTGGTCGGCCACTTCTTCGGCCGGACCCTGACCGGCTCCAGCGCGCGCACCAGGGAACTGCTGTCCTGGCGGCCCACCGGCCCGACACTGCTGGAGGACATCCTCGGCGGCGCCTACACCACCACCCCAGACCAGGAGCAGGACGCATGACCACCACGCCCTCCGACACCGCCGCCGCCATACCCCCGCCCACCGGAGGAGCCCCCGGGAGCACCGGGAGCACCGAACCCACCGGGGCCGCCAGGGACGCCGGGGCCGCGGGCCTCCGGCGCACCGAGAGGCTCGTCCTGACCTGGGTGTCGGTCTGCACCGTACTGGTCGTCGGCTTGGTGGCGGCGATCAACCTGGCGGTGCCGATGCTCGCCGCCAGTTCGCTGCACCCCGGCTCCGCGCAGTTGCTGTGGATCGTCGACGCCTACGTCCTGGTCTTCGCCTGCCTGGTCATCCCGGGCGGCGCGGCGGGCGACCGGTTCGGCCGCAAGGGCGTCCTGCTCGCCGGGCTGCTCACCTTCGCCGCCGGGGCCGTGGTCACCGCCGCGGCGCCGAACACCGGCGTGATGCTGGTCGGGCGGGTCGTCAGCGGCGTCGGGGCGGCGCTCGTGCTGCCCAACGGCGTCGGGGTGCTCGTGCACGCCACCCGTCCCGAGCGGCGCGGCCGGGCCCTGGCGCTGTGGGGCGCGGTCGCCGGGCTGGGCGGCCTGGTCGGCAACCTGGGCGGCGGCGCACTGCTGTCCTCCGGCTCCTGGCGGCTGCTGTTCTGGGCGGTCGTCCCGCTCGCGCTGGCCTGCGCCCTGGGCGTCGCGCTCGTCGTCCGCCCCAGCGGGCGCAGCCCCCGCTCGCTCGACCCGGCCGGGACCGCGCTGCTGGTGCTCGCCACCGTCGCGCTGCTGGTGGGCATCATCGAGGGCCCCGGCTCCGGCTGGGCGAGCCCGCTGGTGGTCGGCGCCTTCGCGGTCAGCGCCCTGCTCTGGGCGGTCTGGGTGCTGGTGGGGCTGCGCACCGCGCACCCGCTGCTCGACCCCCGGCTGTTCCGCATCCCGATGCTCAGCGCCGCGAGCCTGGGCATGTTCGTGATGTTCTTCGGCAGCTTCGCCCTGTTCTACCTGAACGCCTCGCTGCTCCAGTACGGGCGCGGCTTCTCACTGCCGCAGACCGGTGTCGCGATCCTGCCGCTGGTGCTGCCGATGATCGTCGGTGCCCGGTTCACGCCCGCTCTGGCCGAGCGGATCGGTTTCGCGGCCACCCTGCTGCTCGCCTTCGGGTGCCTGGGCGGGGGCCTGTTCGGGCTCGCCTCGGCCGCGCACGCGTCCTACCCGCTGTACGCGCTCTGGCTGGTGGTGATCGGTGCCGGTTTCGCCCTGGCGATGCCGGTGCTGACGGTCGAGCTGACCTCGTCCCTGCCCGCCCACCAGGCGGGGGTGGCCGGCGGACTCCAGTCCGCCACCCGCGAGTTGGGCAGCGCGGTGGGCGTGGCGGTCGCCGGTACGGTGCTGACCTCGGTCTTCGCCTCCGCCCTGCCCGCCGCCGCGCACGGGCTGCGCTCCGTCCCCGCCGCGTTGGCCGCCGCACCGGCCGACCGGGCCGCCGTCCTCGACGCCTTCGTGACCGGGGCGGCCGGCGCCCTGCACGTCGCGGGCGCGGTCACCCTGGCCGCGGGTGCCGTCGTCGTCCTCGCCGCCCGGCGGGCCGGTCGCACCAGCCCGGAATGACCCCGGCGCACCGCACCGCGTCGCGCCGCACCGGGCCGGGCCGGGTCGGGGCGGGCCGCGGGGCTCGTCCGACCGGTCCTAGCCGAGCACCACCGCCAGGTTCCCCGCCTCGGTGACCGCCCGGCTGCGGCCGCCGCCCGTCGCGAGCCGCGTCACCGCGTCGATCCTGCCGCGCGCGCCCGCCTCCCGGGCGCGGTCGACCGCCGTGGCCAGGAGTTCCGCGGTGCCCCTGGGCAGCGGCACCTCCAGCAGGGCGGGCAGCAGCGCGGCGAGGACGTCCCAGGCCAGCCGGGGGGCTCCGGCGGCGGCGAGGGCGGTGAGGGTGCGGGCCAGGCGCTGGGGCTTGAGGTCGCCGTCGCGGATCAGGGCGGCGGCCTCCCGGCCCAGTGCCGCCGGGTCGATCGCCCGCTGGGCGGCGAGCGAGAGCAGCGCGTCGACGGCGGCGGTCCGTTCCCGTTCGCGTTCCGCGCCGCAGGCGCGTGCGAGGAGCAGGTGGACGGCGGGGCCGCAGGGCCCGGCGTTCTCGGTGAGCAGGAGCAGGACGTGCGCGTCGCCGAGGCCGGGGAGGAGCCGGACGGCACTCTCCTCCCGGTGGTGCGGGAGGACGGCGGCGGCCCGGACGTCGGGCCACCGCGGGCTGCCCCGGTGGTGCTCCACCAGGCCCCGGCGGGGGCCGAGCAGCAGCCGGACCTCCTCCGGCACCGGCGCCCCGGCCGCCACCGACAGCAGGGCCGCGCGTTCCGGGTCCGGGGCGGGCTGCTCGCCGTGCCGGTGGCCGTCCGCCGCCGCCTCCTTGGGCACCACGGTGGTGGCCCGCCGGGGCAGTCCGCCGCCGCGCAGCCAGGCCGCCAACTGCCGCCCGGCGGGCGAGGTCAGCGCCTCCGCGCCCTCGCTCCCGTCACCGACGGTGCGCAGCAGCGCCTGCGCGAAGTCCACCGGCCCCGGCTGCACACCGAGTTCCTCGTAGTGGGCCATCCGGGACACCAACTCCCGCGCGTCCAGGGCACCGTGGCACCAGGTCGGGGTGGCCAGCAGGAACGGCACCGCCCGCCCGGCTGCCTGCTGCCGGGCTTCCTCGATCCGGGCGGCGAGCACCGCCCCGAACGGCCCGGTGTACGAGCGCCGCAGCTGTTCGGCCCAGTACGGCGACGGTTCCGCGCCGCCGGCCGCGACCGCCAGGGCGAGCCGGTGCAGCGAGTGGCGTTCCGGGCCGAGCGGGGCGAGGGCGGCGGCGAGGGCGTCCCGGTCCGTCCAAGCCTGGCGCACCAGGCCGTCGAGGAGGAGTTCGAAAGCCGGGATCTTCTCGGGGGAGACCAGCAGCGGGACCACCTTCTCGGCCAGCTCCGCCGGGGTGGCGAGCGGTGCGGGCATCGGCACCGGCCGGGACGGCGCCGGCAGCCGGTCCGCCACCACCACCTCACCCGCCAACTCCACCTCCACACCCAGCAGTTCAGCCGCCAGCACGGCGTGCGCCGGATCCAGCAGTAGCGCCGCCGCCCGCAGCTCGGTCAGCAACTCCCCCTCCACCGCACGGACATGGCGCTTGACCACCTTCAACGCCTGCCCCTGCACCTGCCGGTCCGGATGCCCGAAACACCCCGCCACCGCCCGCAACGCCGCCCCCGCCCGACCACCGGCCGCCGCCCGGTCCAGCCAACCCAACTGCGCCCGCACCAACTTCTTCTCCGGCCGCGCCCACACCACCCCGGCCGCCTCCGCGAGTTCCTCCTCGCCCAGCAGCCCGGCGACGTCCAGGGCCGCCAGTGACTCCAGCGCGTACCCGGCCAGTACCGAGTCACCGTCCAGCAGGGCCAGCAACGCCCGCCGGTTGTCCGCCAGTTCGGCGCTGCTGGGCTCCAGTGCGCGCACCACCCCCAGGTAGGTCCGCAGCTCGCCCTGGCCGCCGCCGCGCACCAGCCGGGCGAAGCCGCGTCCGAGCAGTGCCGGGCGGTCGATGACGCCCTCGGCGGCGAGCCGGGCCAGCACGGCGGGCCAGCGCTGTTCGGAGTCCTTGGCGGCCCAGGGGCCGGAGAGTTGCTGGACGGTGTCGGCGTCGAAGACCAGCGGGGCGAGGACGGGGGTGAAGCCGTCGGCGCGCAGCCGGGCGTACAGGTCGGGCCCGGGCGGCAGTTGGTCGCGCCAGCGACGGGGTTCGGGGTTGCCGCGGTCGCGCATCCACTCCAGGACGAGGCCGGGTTCGGCGGGCGGCGGAGTGTCGCTGCGGCGCAGCAGGTGCTCGGCGATCTGGTAGGGGGTGGCGGAGTCCCAGCCGATCGGGTCGGCGGGGCGGGCGGAGAGGGCGCGGGCCAGCCGCAGGGCCACGTCCCGCTGCCAGGCGGCGGGTCGGGCGTTCAGCAGGGCGAGCAGCGGTCGCTGGTCCCAGGCCCGGACCTCGAAGTCGCGGCCGCCGATCCAGTCGGCGGCGCCGGAGGGGGCGGTGTGGCAGACGGCGCCGACGACCAGCAGGGCGGTGACGGCGCCGCCCCGGGAGTGGTCGCTGTCGCGCAATTCGCGGCGCAGCTGCTTGAGCCGGGGCAGTGCGGCCCGGCGTTCGGCGTCCGTCATCCGCTCGACCAGGGCGGCGGCCAGCGGGGTCCGGGCCTCCCGGATCGCGGTCACGAGGTCCTCGGTGCTCACTTCTGCACCGCCCCGTCCACGTCGATCGCCCCGTCCGTGCCGTTCGTCATCCGCACCGCGAGCACGTGGCTGCACGGTCCGCGGCCGCCCCGGTGGCGGGCCCACCAGCGGCAGGTGCAGCCGAGGGCGGTGCCGTCGGCCCCGACCCGGACGTGGTGGGCGTGGTCGCCGACCGTGACCACCCGGAGGTCGCCGGTGACCGGCCCGACGGCGTCGGCGGCGAGCAGCGCGCGGGCGGACCGCAGCCGGGGGTTGCGGTCCGCCACCCGACCGCTGTCGTAGGGGAGTTGGCGGTGGAAGTGGGCGGCTTCGGCCAGGTCGTAGCCGATCTGGCCGCCGGTGGCGAGGTGGGCGAGGGCGGAGCGGACCCGGTCCGGGGTCAGGCCGGAGTCCTCGGCGAGGTCGGCGGGTTCGATCCGCGGGTCCCAGGCGAGCAGGGCGGCGAGCGCGTCGACGTCCTCGGCCGTACCGGCGGGGCGGGCGAGCAGGTCGAGCAGGCCGCCCTCGCCGGAGAAGCCGCGGGAGCTGTCGGGCGACAGGGTGAGCGTCAACCGGCCGCCGGGGAAGGTGAGTTCCCAGGCGGAGGCGGTGGGCTCGGTGGGGGTGCCGGGCGGGGCGTAGACGTGCAGGCCGGTGGCGTGGCGCAGCAGCGGGCGCAGCGCGGAGAGCCGTTCGGGGCCGGGCAGGCAGATCGCGCCGGGGCCGGGCCGGGAGGTGGGGCGCAGTCCGGGGCCGGCCGGGAGGACCCAGCGGACGGTGCCGCGGCCGCTGCCGCTGACGCCGGCGGGCAGGGTGCGCAGGAAGCGGACGGCTTCGGCGGCGGGGAGGGCGGCGCGCCGGTCGAAGCGAGCGGTGAGCACCTGGGTCTCGGCGAAGCCCTTGAGCCAGCGCTGCGGCAGCGGGACCCTGCGTTCGACCAGTTCCTCGGCCCCGACGCCGACGGCCAGTTCGTCGGCGCCGACGGCGAGCCGCAGCCGTTCGCCGGGGGTGCGCAGCGGGGCGTTGACGTCGACGTTGGTGGTGCCGTGGCCGGTGGCGGCGCCGTCCAGGCCCTCGGGCAGCACGTCGAGCCGGGCGTGCACGCCGCCGCAGCCGGAGAAGGACTCGAAGCGCAGCCGGTCGCCGTCGGCGGTGACCACGGGGTCGAGCGAGGCGGCGCCGGCGGGCCGGTGGTAGCGGGTGGCGGCCACGTCGGCGACGGCGAGCAGCGCGGCGGCCGCGGCGTCGGGGTGGCGCAGCGCGCCGGTGAAGAACCGGGGGTGCTCGGCCGCGCCGTGCGGGGTGGCGCCGCCGCTGGTGGCGAGGTCCAGCCGGCTGGGGCTGAGGGCGGAGGGCTGGAGGTAGCGCAGGGCGTGCACGGCCGTGGTCATGGGCGGAACGCTAGCCTCCGACCCCGACAGCACCCCGATCCCGTCCTGGCCCCGTCCCGATCCCGTCCTGGCCCCGTACCGGCAGTGTCTGCGCAGCACCCGGCGGCGTCCACCCGGCGGCACCCGTCCGGCCCCCGTCCGGCCGCCGTCCGGCCGCCACCCGGCGTGACCGGCCCCACAGCCTGCACCGATTGCCACCTGTTCTAGCATGAGCCGGGTGACCGCTCCCGCCGCCCAGACCCCCGAATTCTCCCCCGGCCTGCGCTCCTTCGCGGAACTGCTCGGCATCGAGGAGCTGGAGGAGGACCTGTTCCGGGGCCGCTGCCACGCGGGCGCCCCGCTGCGCGCGTTCGGCGGCCAGGTCGCGGCGCAGGCGCTCACCTCGGCCGGGCGCACGGTGGAGCCGGCCCGCCGGGTGCACAGCCTGCACGGGTACTTCCTGCGGCCGGGCGACCCGCGCCGCCCGATCGTCTACCAGGTGGACCGGGCCCGGGACGGCCGCTCGTACGCGACCCGGCGGGTGTCGGCGGTGCAGCGCGGCGAGGTCATCTTCACGATGTCGGCCTCGTTCAAGCACCCGGAGCCGGCGGGCGACCGGCAGCGCACGATGCCACCGGTGCCGGGCCCCGAGGAACTGCCCGACCCGTACCTGGCCTGGGAGCGGGACGCCCCCGAGGAGTTCGCGAACGCCGCGGTCTTCCGCGCGCTGCGGATGCGCTTCGTCCCGGCGGACGCCCCCGGCCTGCCGCCGGAACTGCCGGGCGTCCCGCAGCAGTTCGTCTGGCTGCGGACGGACCGCCCGCTGCCGGGGGACGATCCGCTGCTGCAGGTCTGCGCGCTGACGTACCTGTCCGACCTGACGCTGGCCTCGACCGCGGCCCTGCACCTCCAGCCGCACCGGGTGCACCGGGTCGAGGAGCCCCGGGTGTCACTGGCCTCGCTGGACCACGCGATGTGGTTCCACCGCCCGTTCCGCGCCGACGAGTGGCTGCTGTTCGCCCAGCGCAGCCCGTCCGCCTCGGACGGCCGAGGACTGGCGATGGGCGAGTTCTACGACCGCGACGGGGTGCTGGTGGCCTCCGCCGTCCAGGAGACCCTGCTCCGCGAACTGCGCCCGCGGGCCGCCCGGACGAGCTGACGACCTGACGACGCGGCACCCACTGGTACGCGTCCTTTGTCACCCACTGGTGATCTGCCGCGTCATACCGCTGCGTGGAGCCGCCACGTATCATGGTTCGGGTGACCAAGGTTGACCTGTCACCTCGTCCGGTGGAGGCGATGTCCCCCCGTCAGCTCGAACGCCGCGGCTCCCTCCTGTCCGCCGCCCTGGCCCTGGTGACCGAGATCGGCGTGGAGCGGCTCCAGATGAAACAGGTGTCGGAGCGTTCTGGCGTGGCCCTCGGTACCGCGTACCGGTACTTCTCCTCGAAGGACCACCTGCTCGCCGCCGCGATAGCGGACTGGCACCGGCTGCTGCTCGCCGACCTGGTCGGCGAGGTGGGGGCGGGGCGCAGCGCCTCGCCGACCGAGCGGGCGGTGCGGTTCGTGCGGCGGGGGATGCGGGCGTACCAGCGGCAGCCGGAGCTGGCCCGGCTGCGGGTGGCGGTGGCGACGTCCACGGACCCGTTCGCCAGCGAGGCGCTGCAGGGCCTGGCCCGGGCGGACCGGGCGGCGCTGGGGGCGGTGATGCCGGAGGTCCCGCCGGCCTCCGGGGAGTTGGTGCGGCACATGGTGGGGCACGCTTGGCAGGGCGAGTTGACGGCCTGGGTGACCGGCCGGACGACGCTGGACGACGCCCGCAACCGGCTGGAGGAGATGGTCCGGCTGGTGCTGACGCCGTACGAGCCGCCGCTGTCGGCCTGAACCCCCGCGGCACCACCACTGCCGGCCCGTCCGCCGGCCCGTCCGCACACCCGTCCGCCGGTCCGTCCGCCCGGCGTGCCGCGCCACCGACCGGCCCGGGTTGTGGACATAGTGCCTGGTATGTCCACATCTGCCGAGCCCCCGACGGACCGTCAGCCCACCGCGCCGGACGCGGACGCCTTCCCGCTGGACCGGGTGGTGTTCGGGATCGGCGCGGCCGCCGTACTGGGGGTGGTGGCCTGGGGGGTGTTCGCGGAGGACTCGCTGGGCCGGGTCTCGGACTCGGCGCTGGCCTGGGTGCTGCACGACTTCGGCTGGCTGTTCGTGGTCGCCGCGGACGTGTTCCTGGTGCTCGCGGTGGTGCTGGCGGTCAGCCGCTTCGGCCGGATCCCGCTGGGCCGGGACGGTGAGCGGCCGGAGTTCTCCACGCTGGCCTGGATCGCGATGATGTTCTCCGCCGGAATGGGCATCGGCCTGCTGTTCTACGGCGTCGGCGAGCCGCTGCAGCTGTACGCACAGCCCCAGCCGGGTTCCGGCATCGAGCCGCAGACCCCGGCGGCGGCGCAGCGGGCGCTGGAGTTCTCGCTGTTCCACTGGACGCTGCACCCGTGGGCGATCTACGCGGTGGGCGGCCTGGCGCTGGCGTACACCACCTTCCGCAAGGGGCGGGGCAACCGGATGTCGGCGGCGTTCGTGCCGCTGATCGGCGAGCGCGGGGCGAACGGCTGGCAGGGCCGGGTGGTCGACCTGCTGTCGGTGTTCGCAACGGTGTTCGGTTCGGCGACCAGCCTGGGCCTGGGCGCGATCCAGGTGGCGGGCGGCCTGGGCTACGTGACGGACGTCCGGGCCACCGAGGGCGTGGAGCTGGTGGTGATCGCGGCGCTGGGCAGCGCGTTCGTGCTGTCCGCGATGTCGGGCGTGCACCGGGGCGTGAAGTGGCTGTCGACCACCAGCGTGGTGCTGGCCTGCGTGCTGATGCTGTTCGTGTTCCTGGTCGGCCCGACGGTCTTCGTGCTGGACGCGCTGCCCTCCACGGTCGGCGGCTACCTGTCCGACCTGGCGGTGCTGGCCACCCAGACCGGGGCGCTCACGGACGAGGAGTGGCTGGGCTCCTGGACGATCTTCTACTGGGCGTGGTGGCTGTCCTGGGCGCCGTTCGTCGGCACCTTCATCGCCCGGATCTCCCGGGGCCGGACGGTGCGCCAGTTCCTGGTGGGCGTGCTACTGGTGCCCAGCGGGGCGACCGCGGTCTGGTTCGTGGTGATGGGCGGTTCGGCGATCCGGCTGCAGTCGACCGGCGCGGCCGACCTGGTGGCGACCATTCCGCGGGGCGCGGACGCCGGGCTGTTCGAGATGCTGAAGGCGCTGCCGCTGGGGGCGGTGACCAGCGTGGTCGCGGTGCTGCTGGTGATGCTGTACTTCATCACCTCGGCCGACTCGGCGTCCCTGGTGCTGGGTTCGCTGTCCTCCGGCGGCACCCTGCACCCGCGCACCTGGCTGGTGGTGGTCTGGGGCGTGCTGATGGCGGGCGTGGCCGCCGCGCTGCTGCTGGCGGGCGGGCTGACGGCGCTGCAGAACGCCACCATCCTGGTCGCGCTGCCGTTCGTGCTGGTCATGCTGGGGCTGTGCCTGGCCCTGGTGCGCGAGCTGCGCACCGACCCGGCGGCGGGGCTCTCCCGGTTCCACCCCGCGCACGGCCTGCGCGACGCGGTCGGCGCGAGCGTCGGCGACGAGTACGGGGAACACCCCGAGCGGTCTCGCCCGCAGGAGTGAACCTGCGGTCCCCCGCACCACCCCGGACCGCCCCCGCGCGGCCCCGCTCCGGCCCGGCCGCCCGTGCGGCGCCCGGCCGGGGCCCCGACCGCCGAGCCTTTACCAAGGGTTCGCAATGGTCCCGATCGCCCGCCGGCGGTGGCAGGCTGATCCGCGTCGGGCCCACGCCGAACGGTGGGCGCGGACGGCCGTCATCCGCCCGCGCCCACCGCCGAACCGCCGACGCCCCTCCCGCCACCTCCCCTCCCCCACCCCTCCGCCGGCCCGCCGGGCCCGCTCGCGCACCGCCCGGGCGACCCGCGCCGCACCGCCCCGGCGGCCCGCGCCGCGCCACCCCGGCTGCTACGCGCGTCCGCGATCAGCCGTTCGACCTGCGCGGATGCGGGGGCGGGGGTTCCGACGCCGAGATCCCTTCCAGACTTCACCCGCCTTTCGTGACCGCGTAACACCCCCCTGCCAGGCTTTCCGGCATGACCGCCAGCACTGCCTCGCCGGCCCTCCCGCCGGCCCAGGATCCGCGCTTCCCGCTGCCCCGCCGCCACCGCCGCCTGCTCGCCTGCGCCGCCGTCGCGGCCTCCGTCGCGCTGGGCTCGCTCGGCGTCGGCGCCACGGTGGAGACCGTCCGGCACCAGGACGAGTCGGCCCGGGCCGCGGCCACGGCCGGGCGCTGAACCGGGCGCCGGGCCGGACGGGCGGTGGGCGCCGGGCGGTGGGCGCCGGGCCGGACGGGTGGTGGGCGCCGGGCCCCGGGCCGATACTGAGGGTGACCGGCCCGAAGGGAGTCCCGTCATGGAGACCGGCACCGTCAAGTGGTTCGACCCCCACCACGGCTACGGCTACATCACCCCGGACGGCGGCGGCCCCGACCTCGCCGTCTACTACGACTCGGTGCTCGCCGACACCGACGACCACCGTTTCCTGCACCAGGGCCAGCGGGTGCGCTACGACGGGACGGTGCAGGAGCTCCGTCCCGTCGCCGAACGGGTCCGCCCGGTCACCTACTGACCGCTCGCCCGCCGACAGCTCACCTGCTGAGCACCCGGCCCTGCGCCGGGACGCTCGGGCGGGAGTGCCGGCCGCTGCCCGCCGGGGGTTCGGGTTCGGCGCGGGGGGCGTAGCGGGCGGCGGGGGCGCGCAGCAGCCAGGTGCGTCCGGCGGGGGCGGCCAAGCCCATCCGGTGCAGCAGGTCGAGCGCGTCGCGGCGGAAGGCGGCGAGGTCGGCGAGGTAGCCGGCGTCCCACCCGGCGCTCATGCCGTAGTCGTCGGTGATGTCGCCGAGGGTGCCGTCGATCAGCGCGTCGGGGATCAGGACGGCGGGCGGCGCGGTGGCGGTGGCGGCCGGGCGCAGGTCCTCGACCAGGCGTTCGGCGAGCAGCAGCGCGGCCTGGGCGAGGGTGCCGGGGCCGGGGAGCGCGAGGTCGGTGAGTTCGTCGGCGGGGTCGAGCAGGGCGACGCCCTCGGCGCGGACCTCGGCGGTGAGGCCGAGGAAGTCGGCGACCCGTTCGGCCTCGGCGGCCGCGGCGCCGCGCAGGTGTTCGCGTTCGGCGGGGGCGAGGTCGTCGTACAGCACGACGGGGGTCTCGGCGAGCAGCCGCCGGACGGCCGTCCCGGGGTCGGCGGCGGGCAGCGGGGGCGCGGTGAGCAGGTCGGCGGCGAGCGCGGCGGGCGGGCGCCAGTGGTCGAGCAGGGCGCGGACCGGGGCCGGGGCGGGGGCGGGGTCGCCGGCCAGGGCGCGGACCAGGGCGGCGTACCCGGCGGGGTCGAGGCCGGGCAGCGGGCGGCCGGGCAGCGGGGCCTTGTGCAGGCGGGCGTGGGCGGGGCCGAGGGTGAGCCGGTAGCCGAGCAGGGTGTGGAAGCCTTCGGCGAGCGCCTCGGCGTGACGGCGGATCAGCGCGAGCGCGGCGCCGTGCGGTCCGTCGGCGGTGACCAGCGGGTGGGCCGTCAGCAGCCGGGCCGCGGTGCGCACTTCGGTGGTGGGGCGTTCGGGTTTGCGGTGGCGGCCGCCGCCGGTGGGGCGGGCGGCGTCCTGGGCGGGCGCTTCGCGGCGTATCCGGCGGTAGCCGAGCGGCCGGAACAGCGGCGAGGTGCTGTGGTGGACGGTGGGGCCGTGCCACCAGCTGGTCCCGGGCCCGGGTTCGGCCTGCCGGGGTGCCCCGCCCAGGTGCCGGGCCCCGTGGGCGCCGAACACGGCGGTGGCGAGCAGGTCGGCGGCGGCGGGTTCGGCCGCGGCGAACCGGGCGGCCAACTCCTCGGCGGCCGCGGCCACTTCGGGCCCGGGGCGGTCCTCCGCGCGGCCCTGCGGGTGCGTCCGCGCGAGGCCCTGGGGATGCGTCTGCGCGCGGTCCTGCGGGCGTGCCGGTCCGGCGGGCCGTCCGGCCCCGCCCGGGCGCCCCGTCCCCGATCCGCCGGTCGCCGCAGCGACTTCGACGGCTGCTCGCTGCCGCTCCATGTCGGCCCAAGCCTAGACGCCGAACCCGGCACTACGCGCCGGTAACAACCTCTTCCGCAGGTCGCCACCGTCCCCTAGGGTTCCGGGCATGCCTCACCTGCCCGACGTCGTGCTCTGGTCGATACCGGCCTTCGTGCTGCTCACCGCCCTGGAGATCGTCTCGTACCGCTTCCATCCGGACGAGGAGGAGCAGGGGTACGCCGCGAAGGACACCGCGACCAGTCTGGGCATGGGCCTGGGTTCGCTGCTGTTCGACGCGGGGTGGAAGATCCCGATCGTGGCGGTCTACTCGTTCCTGTACGAGTTGACGCCGCTCCGGGTGCCGGTGCTGTGGTGGACGGTGCCGTTGATGCTGCTCGCCCAGGACTTCTTCTACTACTGGTCGCACCGCGGCCACCACGTGGTCCGGATCCTGTGGGCCTGCCACGTGGTGCACCACTCCAGCCGGCACTACAACCTGTCCACCGCGCTGCGCCAGCCCTGGACCTCGGCCACCAGCTGGGTGTTCTTCGTGCCGATGGTCCTGGCGGGCGTGCACCCGGCGGCGCTGGCGTTCTGCTCCTCGGCGAACCTGGTGTACCAGTTCTGGATCCACACCGAGCGGATCGGCCGACTCCCCCGCCCGGTCGAGTACCTGTTCAACACGCCCTCGCACCACCGGGTGCACCACGCCTCCCAGGGCGGCTACCTGGACCGCAACTTCGGCGGCATCCTGATCGTCTTCGACCGGCTGTTCGGCTCGTTCGCGGCCGAGGCCGAGCGCCCGGTGTACGGGCTCACCAAGAACATCGGCACCTTCAACCCGCTGCGGGTCGCCACCCACGAGTACGCGTCGATCGCCCGGGACATACGGGGAGCGACCACCTGGGGCGACCGGCTGCGCCACCTGACGAAGGGACCGGGCTGGCAGCCCGCGCCGCACACCGAGAGCCCCGCCACCACCGCCACCGGACCGGAGAGTGCCGCCGCATGACCCCCCTCCGCGACCCGCGCACCGCGCGGGCCCTGCTGATCGCCTTCACCGTCGTCTCGGCCGCGCACCTGCTGGCGATCGCCTTCGGGATCCACCCCCTGCAGTACGCCACCAAGCCGCTGCTGATGCCGCTGCTGGCCGCCTGGGTCTGGTCCCTCGGGAAGCCCGGCACGCCGAAGCTGCTCGTCCCGGCGCTGCTGTTCGGCGCGGGCGGCGACATCCTGCTGGAGATCGGCGGGACGGCCGCGTTCCTGGCCGGGATGGGCTCGTTCGCGGCCGGCCACGTCTGCTACGTGACGATGTTCGTCAAGCTGGGCGCGCTCGCCGACCGCCGCCGGGCGCTGCTCGTCGCGGGCTGCTACGCGGTGGTCTGGGCGATGCTGATCGTGCTGCTCTGGCCCGACCTGGACGCGGGGATGCGGATCCCGGTGGCGCTCTACAGCCTGCTGCTGGCCTCCACCGCGGTGACCGCCTCGCAGGTCAACGTGCGGGCCGGGCTGGGCGGGGCGCTGTTCCTGTTCTCCGACACCCTGATCGCCACCGACCTGGCGGACTGGCGGCACCTTCCCGCGCACAGCTTCCTGATCATGGTGACGTACCTGGCCGGCCAGTACCTGCTGACGGTCGGCACCCTGGAGCGCACCGGCGGCGTGGAGCGCACCGAATCCTGAGCGCACCGGCCCCTGAGCGCACCGGCTCCCGGACACGGCGAAGGGCGGCACCCCCGCGGGGTGCCGCCCTTCGCCGTGCCGTCGGCCGCGTGGGACGCGCGGCCTGCCGGGTACGGTGGGCGCGTACCGGCCGGCCGCTCAGGAGGCCCGGCCGGGCGCCGCACCGCGACGGCGCAGCAGCCAGAACCCGCCGATGCCGGAGGCCACCAGGCCGGCGCCTACGGCCAACCGGGTGCCGTCCGTGCCGACCGAGCCGCCCAGGCCGGTCTCCACCCCGCCCTGCGGGAGCCGGACGCCCTCCCAGACGCCCGCACCGGCGGCCGCGCCGCTGGTGGTGCCGTTCGTCCCGGCGACCGCGATGGCCACCGCACCGACGAAGCCGTCCCCGTTGGGACACTTGCCGTCGATGCCCCAGGACGAGTCGGTGGTGGTGCGCTTGGCGGCGGCCACGGCCATCTCCTGTTCGGAGATGACGGTGGCGCTGCCCGAGTACTTCCCGTCGGGGCCCACGCGGAGCGTGGTGGAGCCGCCGGCGAAGGCCAGCGAGGTCGCGGTGACGGTCTTCTCCGTGCTGCTCGCGCACGTGACACTGACCGAGACCGACTGCCCGGGCTTGGCCTGCGCGGGAGAGACCCAGGCGGGTTCGCTGCCCTTCGCGGACGCGGGGGCGGTGCCGGCCAGGCCGAGCAGGACGGTGGTGCCGAGCAGTGCGGCGGCGGCGGTGCGCGTCGGGCGCATGCCGTACCTCCAGGGGGTCGGGGTTGGGGGCGGCGGCTGCGTGTTCGGGCCGCTACACCCGGTTGCCGACCACGCTAGGCAGGGTCGCCCGGACCGGCGAACGCGAGAGGCCGTTCGGGGCCGACCGGTGCTCCGGACCCGAACGACCTCCGGGCAGGCACCCCCGGCGAACCGCGCACGCGGGCCGGCGCCACGAACGCCCTGCCTCCCTGTCCCCGTCTCCCGTCCCCGTCCCCGGCCCCCGTCTCCCGTCCCCGGCCCCCGCCGGAGCGCCGGAACGCCCGGAGGGCCCGCCCGTCGCGGGCGTGCCCTCCGGTCCGACCGGTCCCTCCCCGGGAGGGGCTACTCGTTGCGGGCGGTCTCCGGCCCGGTGATCCGGCGCAGCAGCGGCAGGGTGGCGGCGATGACGGCCAGCGCCCCGGCCAGTCCGCCCGCGACCGCCAGGTAGTAGCCGGTGCCGAGCGGGTGCAGCGTGTACTGGAGCTGGGAGCGCAGGAACAGGTCGGCGGCCAGCAGTCCGGTGCCGATGGCCAGCGCCGAGACCGCCAGCAGCGGCACCGCGGACTCCAGCAGCACCACCCGGCGCAGCATCGCCAGCGGCACCCCGCTGAGCCGCAGCAGGCTGAACGGCCGCTTGCGCTCGCCGAGCGCGGCGGCGACGCTGACCGCCAGGCTGCAGCCCGCGATCGGGAAGGTCGCCAGGATGACCACCTTCGCCAGCTGCTGGAAGCCCTCCAGTTCGGCACCGGACTGCTTCCGCCCCTCGGCGAGGGTCTGTGCCTGCCGGTTGGCCGGGTAGGCGGTGTCCACCATCGTCCGGGCCCGCTCGACGGCGGCCCGCGAGCCGTCGGTGGCGACCACCACGTTCACCACCGGCAGGGCCGCCAGTTGCTCGGCGGTGTAGGGCGCGGCGGGCCACGCGGTGTCGGCGTAGTCGCGGAAGCCCCCCAGTACGGACGGCAGGTAGGCGGTGGCCGCGCCCGGCTCGCAGTGGCCGAACACCCCGACGGCGTCGAGCTCCGGGCAGGCCACCGCCTCGGACGCCTCGGTCGCGTCGCCGGCGTGGACCGGCACCACCTGGTCGAGCGGGTGCACCAGCATGGTGGCGCGCACGCCGGGGACGGCCAGCAGGCCGGTGGTGAAACCGGGCTGCGCGGGCGGCGCGGCGCCGCGGTCGAGACCCTCGGGGGTGCGGCCCTCGCTGAGGTAGTCGATCAGCACGTTGTCGTACTGCGGACCGCCCTCGACCCGGCCGCGCTCGTCGGTCATCGTGGTGATGATCCCGATCGTCGCGGTCATCACCAGCAGGGCCAGCACCAGCCCGCTGACCGCCCGGAACCCGGCGGCGGGGTTGTCGGCGAGCCGGCGGGCCGCGATCAGCGCGGCCGGGCGCTGGGTGCGCCGGGCCAGCAGGGCGGCGGCCCGGCCGGTCAGCCAGGGGCCGGAGAGCACCAGGCCGATCATGATCAGGCCGAACGAGGAGAGGTAGCCCCGCACCTGGCCCGGGACCGACTCCGGGTGCCGGACCAGCAGGAACACCAGCTCGGCCAGCCCGGCCAGCAGCGGCGCCACCCGCCAGGCCCGGGGCGGCTTCGGGGTGACCCGGCGGCTGACCCCGAGCGGGGAGACCTGCACCCGGCGCAGCGCGATCCGGGCGGCGACGACGGCCGCCAGCGGCACGCCCAGGACGACGACCGCGGCCTGCGGGAGCGTCAGGGCGAGGTCGGAGGCGTAGAAGCGGTACCCGGTCAGCGACATCGCGGCGACCTGGCCGCGCACCGCGAGGTAGGGCAGGAAGCCGAGCAGGACGCCCGCCGCGGCGGCGAGCGCGGACTCGACGGCGGAGACCGCCGTCACCTGCCGGGGCGTCGCGCCGACCAGCCGCATCGCGGCGAAGCGGCGCTCGCGCTGGGTGGCGCTGAGCCGGGTGGCGGTGCCGATCAGGATGAGCAGCGGGAAGACCAGCGCGCCGGTGACGACGGTCAGGATCAGCGTGACGCCGTTGGACCGGATGCCGACCGGGCAGTCGTCGCAGCGGTCGGGCGGGGTGGTGAGGATCCGGGTGACCCGCGTCGCGCCGTCGAGCGCCGACAGCTCCTGCGGGGTGCGGCCGACCAGGGCGACCAGGCTGTCGGGGCCGGGCAGGGCGTCCTTGCCGAGGATGCCGATCCGGTGGGCGCCGAAGCGGTCGGCGAGCTGCTCCGGGGGCACCGCGTCGGCGAGCTTCGCCAGCGCGGGCGACAGGTAGTACTCGCCGTCGGCGGGCAGCCGGTCGACCCCGGGCGGGAGCGTGGTGGTCGGGCCGGTGGGGGCGACGTCGACGCGTCCGATCTGCTCGCCCTGGAAGGCGTCGCGCCGGACCATCCACCACAGCGGGGCGCTGCCGTCCGAGGCCGTCCCCGCCGCCTCCCGATCGGCGGGGGCGGCCTCGGCGTCGGCGGCGAAGCCGGTGTTGACCCAGGCGTAGCGGCCGTTCTGGGTGTGCACGGCGTTGACGGCCGCGAGGGTGGTGAGCAGCAGTCCGACGCCGACGGCCACGGCGGCGGCGGTGACCAGCAGGCGCAGCCACGCTTCGCGGCCGCCGCTGACGGCGAGGCGCAGGCCGAGGCGGATCATCCGGCGGCCCGCCCGCTCAGCGAGGTGGCGCGGCCGTCGCGGACGACGGCCTCGCGGTCGGCGTAGGCGGCGATCCGGGCCTCGTGGGTGACCAGGACGACGGTGGTGCCCTGGGCGCGGGCGGAGTCGACCAGCAGGTCCATCACGTGCTCGCCGGTGAGCGAGTCGAGCGCGCCGGTGGGTTCGTCGGCGAACAGGACGCGCGGCTCGGCGACCAGTCCGCGGGCCAGGGCGACGCGCTGGGCCTGGCCGCCGGAGAGTTCGCCGGAGCGGCGCCCCTCCAGGCCGTCCAGGCCGAGCCGGGGGAACCAGCCGCGGGCCCGGGCCAGCGCGTCGGCGCGCTTGGCGCCGCCGAGCAGCAGCGGCAGGGCGACGTTCTCCTCGGCGCTCAACTCCGGTACCAGCTGCCCGAACTGGAAGACGAAGCCGAAGCTGTCGCGGCGCAGCGCGCTGCGCTCCTGCTCGCCGAGGCGGTCGATCCGGCGGCCGTCGAAGTGGATCTCTCCGCCGTCGGGGGCGAGGATGCCGGCCAGGCAGTGCAGCAGGGTGGACTTGCCGGAGCCGGAGGGGCCCATCACGGCGAGGACCTCGCCGGCGTCGACGGCCAGGTCTGCGCCGCGCAGGGCGGGGGTCTCGCCGAAGGAGAGGGTGACGGCGCGGGCCTCGATCAGGGGGCCGCTCATCGGGCGGTCACCTCCGCGGCGAGGGCGTCGAGCCGGGCGGCGGTGAGGTCGATCCAGCGCAGGTCGGACTCCAGGTGGAACAGGCCGTGGTCGGCGAGCAGGGCGTCGACCAGGCTGCCGGAGCGCTTGACCTCGGTGAGTTCGCGCATCCGCCGCATGTGCGCGGCGCGCTGGGTGTCGAGGTAGCGCTCGGCGTCGCGGCCGAGCATCAGGGCGAGCACGACCTTGCTGAACAGCACGGTCTGCAGGTGGGGTTCGGCGGCGACCGGCTCGCGCAGCCAGTCCTCGAACTCGGTGGCCCCCGCCTCGGTGATCACGTACCGCTTGCGGTCCGGCCCGTCGCCGGCCTCGGGGTCGCCGACCACCACCTTCCCGTCCCGGGCGAGCCGCCCGAGGGTCGCGTAGACCTGGCCGAAGGGGAGCGGTTTGCCGCGCCCGAAGAAGGCGTCGTAGTCGCGCTTGAGGTCGTAGCCGTGGCTCGGCTCGCGTTCGAGGAGCCCGAGCAGGGTGAGTGGAACGCTCATGCCGGGAGCGTACGCCGCGCGTACACTCCGCGTCTATACACTCAGAGAATACTGACGTGCGGATCTTCGCCCTCTAGCCTTCACCCGGGGTTTTGCCGACCGAGGGGAAGACGTGCGGTTCAAGTTGGTCAAGAAGGACGGCGCCAGCACCGGGACGCCGCTCGGCGAACTGGTGCTGCACCGGGCGCCTTCGAAGGCGGGCACCGCGGAGATCGTCGCGGGCCTGGAGACCTGGCCGCTGGAACTGGACGGCCGGGTGGTGGCCGAGCTGCCCGGCTTCGGCTTCGGGTACCAGGCCCGGGCCCTGGTGCGTCGCGGCGTGCTCGGCACCTTCGAGGACGCCGAGCTGCGCGTCCACGGCCGCCGCCACCTGCGGGCCGGGCGGCGCTTCGTGGAGTTCCGGACCCCGACCCGCACGCTGCGGTTCGAGGCCGGGGGCTTTCGGAGCGACACGCTGGTCGAGGACGGTCGGGTGCTGGCCCGCTCCCGGGACGACTGGGCGGCGGCCGGGTCCGACCCGCTGCCGCTGGTGGCGGTCGCGCTCTACCAGTGGGCGGTGCTGGACTCGTTCCTGATGAACCCGCTGCTGGAGCTGTTCTGACCGCCGCCCGCCGCCCTCACAGCTCCAGGTCGACCACCACCGGCGCGTGGTCCGACGTGCCCTTGCCCTTGCGGGCCTCGCGGTCCACGTAGGTGTCGGTGACGGCGTCCGCGAACGGCTTGTTGGCGTACGTCAGGTCGATCCGCATGCCGCGGTTCTTCGGGAAGGCCAGCGCCCGGTAGTCCCAGAAGGTGTAGGGGCGGTCGTACTTGAGGGCGCGCGGGACGACGTCCCGCAGGCCGACCTCCTGGAGGGCGGTGAGGGTGGCGCGCTCGGGGGCGGTGACGTGGGTGAGGCCCTCGAAGGCGGCGAGGTCGTAGACGTCCTCGTCGGCGGGAGCGACGTTGAAGTCGCCGAGGACGGCGAACGGGCGGTCGCCCGCGGCGTCCTCGCGGACGGCGTCGCGCAGCGCGGCCATCCACTCCAGCTTGTAGCGGTAGTGCGCGTGGTCGACCTCGCGGCCGTTGGGCACGTACACCGACCAGACCCGGACCGGGCCGCAGGTCGCGGCGACGGCGCGCGGCTCGACCACCGGGAGCAGCGCGTCCTCGGCGAGGTAGCCGGGCTGGGCGGGCAGGTCGCGGACCACGTCGTCGAGGCCGATCCGCGACAGCAGGGCGACGCCGTTCCACCGGCCGTCGCCGTGCGCGGCGGAGGCGTAGCCCAGCTCGGCGACGGCCTCGGCGGGGAACGCGTCGGTGGCGCACTTGAGTTCCTGCAGGCAGAGCACGTCCGGCTTGGCGGACTCCAGCCACTCCAGCAGCTTGGGCAGCCGGGCGGTGACGGAGTTGATGTTCCAGGTGGCGATGCGGACGGTCACGGCGGCCTTCCCTCGGCGGTGCGGACGGACGGGGCCCCGGCGCGGGCCGGGCACCCCGTCCGAACATACCGCCCGGCGCCGACAGCGCCCGGCAGCTGACGGCCGCTCAGCGCGAGGGGTGCACCACTCCCGCCGCTCCGCCGCCGCGCCGGACGGGTTCGGCAGCGGCCAGCCAGCGGCCGTCCGGGAGCCGTTCGATCCCGGTGGCGGCGCCGATCTCCGGGGTGGAGGCGAACACGTGGCCGAGCGCCTGGAGCTTCGCGGCCTCGGGCGAGGCCAGGAAGGCGGGTTCGGCCTGGGTGGCGGCGGTGTTGCGCTGGCTGGCCCGGGGTGCGGCGATGGCCTGTTCCAGCGTCAGCCCGCGGTCGACCCGGCCGGTGAGCACCTGCAGGACGGTGGTGATGATGGTGGCGCCGCCGGGCGAGCCGAGCGCCAGGTAGGGCTCGCCGCCCTTGAGCACGATGGTCGGCGAGATCGAGGAGCGCGGCCGCTTGCCGGGGCCGGGCAGGTTCGGGTCGGGGACGCCGGGGGTGAGCGGCGCGAAGTCGAAGTCGGTCAGCTCGTTGTTGAGCAGGAAGCCGCGGCCGGGGACGGTGATGCCGCTGCCGCCGGTCTGCTCGATGGTCAGCGTGTAGGAGACCACGTTCCCCCAGCGGTCGGCGACCGTCAGGTGGGTGGTGCTCTGGCCCTCGTACGGTTCGGCGGCGGGCTGCCCGGTGCTGCCGCAGGCGGCCGGGTGGTACGGGTCGCCGGGGGCGAGCGGGCTGGTCAGCGCGTGGTCCGGGTCGATCAGGCAGGCTCGGGCGGCGGCGTAGCCGGGGTCGAGGAGCTGCCGGGTCGGCACCTGGACGGCGGCCGGGTCGCCGACCCAGCGGTTGCGGTCGGCGAAGGCGATCCGGCTGGCCTCCAGGTACTGGTGGTCGTAGGCGGCCTGGTCGGTGAGCTCCGCGGCGCCGTTGGCGGCCAGCACGTTCAGCGCCTCACCGACCGTGGTGCCGCCGGAGGAGGACGGCGCGATGCCGTACACGTCCAGGCCCCGGTAGCCGACGTGGGTCGGGGCCTGCTCGCGGACCCGGTAGCCGGCCAGGTCGGCGGCGTCGACCCGGCCGGGGCGGGCGGTGCGGCCGGAGGCGGGGTCGACCGGCGGGTGCTGGAGGGTGCGCACCACGTCGGCGCCGATCGGGCCCCGGTACAGCGCGCCGGTGCCCTGGCGGCCGAGCTGGCGGTAGGTGGCGGCCAGGTCGGGGTTGCGGAAGGTGGAGCCGACGGCGGGGAGCTGCCCGCCGGGCAGGAACAGGGCGCGGCTGGCCGGGAAGTCCTGGAACCTGGCCCGGTTGGCGGCGGTCTGGTCCTGGAAGGTCTGGTCGACGGTGAAGCCGCGCTCGGCGATCCGCTCGGCGGGCTCCAGCACCTGGCCCAGGCTGCGGGTGCCCCAGCGCTGCAGGGCCCGCTCCCAGGTGGCGGCGGTGCCGGGGACGCCGACGGACAGGCCGCTGGTGACGGCGTCGTTGAAGGGCAGCGGGGTGCCGTTCTCCAGGAACAGCGTGCTGTCGGCGCTCCGGGAGGCGGTCTCCCGGCCGTCGATGGTCTCCACCTTCCCGGTGCGGGCGTCGTAGTGGACGAAGTACCCGCCGCCGCCGATGCCGGCCGAGTAGGGCTCGGTGACGCCGAGCGCGGCGGCGGTGGCGACGGCGGCGTCGACCGCGTTGCCGCCGTGCTTGAGGACCTCCAGGCCGGCGGCGGTGGCGTCGGCGTCCACGCTGGCCACCGCCCCGCCCCGGCCGACCGCGACGGGCTGCTTGCCCGGCGGGGCCTGGGCCGCGCCGGCGGGCGTGGCGGCGCCCAGCAGGCCGGTGGCGGTGACGAGCGCGAGGACGGGGACGAGACGGGCGCGGACGCGCATGCGGCCTCCTGGGGCGGCGTCGGTCCTCCCGTTCTCCCACACCCGGCGTGCACCGGACAACAGTCCCGTCAGCCAACCGGGGCTGTTTTCACCCGGTGTTGACGTGCCGTCAACACCGGTCCGCGGATCAGCCGTTGCCCGCGGGTCGTTCCACCCGGCGGCGCTTGACGGTGCGGAAGCGGCGGGCCACCTGGCGGGCCAGGTCGGCGGCGCCGACCAGGCCGGCCTCGTTGCCGAGGTCGGCGTGCACGATCTCGGCCTCGGGGCGGAAGCCGCGGCCGGTCAGGGTGCGGCGGAAGGCGTCCCGGGCCGGGCCGAGCAGCAGGTCGCCGGCCTCGCTGACGCCGCCGCCGACCACGAAGCGGCCGGGGTCGAGCGCGGCGGCCAGGTTGGCGATGCCGACGCCGAGCCAGCGGCCGACCTCGTAGAGCAGTTCGACGGCGACGGCGTCGCCGTCCCGGGCGGCCTCGGTGACCAGCGGGCCGGTGATGCCCAGCGGGGTGCCGCCGGCCCGGGCCAGCAGCGGCTGCACCACCGGGGACTCCTCGGCGGCCAGTCCGCGCGCCTCGCGCACCAGCGCGTTGCCGGAGGAGTACTGCTCCCAGCAGCCCCGGTTGCCGCACGGGCAGCGGTGGCCGCCGGGCACCACCTGCATGTGGCCGAACTCGCCCGCCAAGCCGTGCTTGCCCCGGTCGACGTGGCCGTCGCGGACCTGCGCGCCGCCGATCCCGGTGCCCAGGGTGATCATCACCATGTGGTCCTCGCCGCGCCCGGCGCCGAAGCGCCACTCGGCCCAGGCCGCCGCGTTGGCGTCGTTCTCCACCACCACCGGGAAGCGCAGCCGGGAGCTGAGCGCCTGCTGCAGCGGTTCTCCGCGCCAGTTCAGGTGCGGGGCGAACAGCACGGTGGAGCGCTCGGCGTCCACCCAGCCCGCCGCGCCGACGCCGACGGCGTGCACGTCGTGCTTGTCGGCCAGTTGCAGGACCAGTTCGACGATGACGTCCTCGACCACCTTGGGGCTCTTGCTCTTGTCCGGGGTCTCGGTGCGCAGCCGCTCCACCACGTTGCCGTCCCCGTCCACCACGCCCGCGACCACCTTGGTGCCGCCGATGTCCACGCCGATGGTGGGCAGCTTCAGCACCCCCGCGGGCAGGGTGCGCCGGCGGCGCTCGGCGCGCGGGCCGAGGCCCAGCAGGTTGGGCAGGACGGGGCGGGCGGGGCCGCTGGCTCGGGTCACGGAACGAATGCTCCTTGATTGGGTAAAGGTTGCGGTCCGGGGTCGGAAGGCTGTGGGCGAACTGGCAGACTGAGCGCTCGGCACCCAGTGGATTCTCACGAAAACGTGATGTTCCTCTCAGGTTTCCGCGAGTGTCGGCAGCAACTGATCGAGTGTGTGACGCAGTCTGACAAGTGTGATGCGTGAACCGGGGGACCATGCCCCGGACGGCCGGACGACCCGATTCGAGAGACCCCGATGCAGCTGACAGGCACCCCGTTCCTCCTCCTCACGATCGTCCTGGTGCCGGTCTCGATCGTGGCGGCGCTGCTGCTGTGGGGGCGGGTGCGCGGTCCGAAGCCCTTCCAGGTGCTCTCCAGGATCGTGATGCTGTTGTTCTGTCAGATCACGGCCGTCATGACGGTCTTCGTGATGGTGAACAACGCCAACCTGATCTACGGCAGCTGGGACGACCTGCTGGGCACCGGCAACCACGTCCGCGCGGTGCCCAACCTGCAGACCGGGCCGGACGGTTCGGGCGGCCCGGAGGGCGGCGGGCCGGGCAACGACGCCCAGCGCCCCAAGGTGCTGCAGCAGTTCAAGCCGGTCGACGACCCGAAGGTGCCGGACGACGTGCGGACCACCGACCTCAAGGGCGAGGTCTCCGGCGTCGACGGCGAGGTGCTGGTCTGGCTGCCGCCGCAGTACGACGACCCGGCGTACAAGGACAAGACCTTCCCCGTGGTGGAACTGCTGCCGGGCTGGCCGGGCTCCTCCAAGACCTGGTTCGGCACCCTGAAGGTCTCCGAGCAGCTGAAGCCGATGATGCGGAGCGGGCAGGTCGCCCCGTTCATCCTGGTCTCGCCGCGCACCAACCTGCTGGGCGACAACACCGACACCGGCTGCGCCGACGTCCCCGGCAAGGTCAACGCGGACGCCTGGCTGTCGCGCGACGTGCCGCAGATGGTGCTCGACAACTTCCGCGCCGACCCGTCGGCCGACCGCTGGGCGGTGGCCGGGTACTCGGCGGGCGCCCACTGCGCGGCCAAGCTCGCCCTGGAGCACCCGAACCGCTACCGGGCCGGGGTCAGCCTCTCCGGGTACAACGACCCCGGCGTCGAGGAGAAGTCGCTGACCGCGCAGGACCCGCACCTGCGCGAGGTCTCCAACCCGCTCAACATCCTCAGGTCCGCCAAGACCCCGCCGAAGACCGCCCTGTACGTCAGCGGCAACAAGGGCGACGGCCTGGAGGCCGGCGAGGCCCTGGAGGCCGCCGCCAAGCCCCCCACCACCGTCACCGTCCAGGAGACCAGCGGCGCCCACAGCAGCGACGTCTGGAAGCCGATGGTCCCGGGCGTCTTCACCTGGCTGACCGCCACCATCCCCGTCCGGCACTGAATCCCCGTCCGGCCCGGACCGCACCGCACGGTGGCGGGTCCGGGGCGCGTCCCCGGCCCGCCCCCGTGCGTCGTCGGCCCGGGCGGGTCAGGATCCCGGCAGGGTGTTGACGTAGTCGGTGCCGGCGGCGTAGAAGCCGTCCACCGCCTTCTGGACGTCGGCCTGGGACACCGCCTCGTCGGCCTTGTGGTAGAACCAGTTGACCTTCATGTCCCAGGTGCGCCCGGCGCCGAGGGAGGGCATCAGGTCGATGAACCAGTTGCTGAAGTGGACGTCGACCTTCTCGCGCGCGACGTACTTGCCGGTGCTGGTGAACAGGTCCTTGCCGTCCAGCGAGTAGGTCACCTTCCCGTCCACCGCGGTGATCATCATCAGGTGCCAGCCCTCAAGGTGCTGCTTCAGGGCGTGGGTGACCCGGTCCGGCGGGTCGGCCTTGAACCAGCTGGTGGTGTCGAGCTGCGGGCCGACGGAGCCCCAGCCGCCGTTGGCCATGTACTCGTAGTCGAGCTCGCTGTAGTTCGCCGAGGAGTCCTCCGGCGAGATCGGGAAGAAGGTCTGGACGACGTGGTCGCCGTTGCGGCCGGTGCCGGGCTTGTCGCTGAGGTAGACCCGGGCCGCGTAGGTCCCGTTGAGAAACCGGGTGCCGGTGGTCTGCACCTCCACCTGCTCGGTGCCCTGTTTGGTGCCGTCGGTGGACGAGCGCAGCTGCAGGACCCGGCCGCCCTGGGCGGCGGCGTCGGTGGGGAACGAGGCGCCGGCGGCGCTCCAGGTGTCCTTGACGCCGGGTCCGCCCGCGCCGTCGCGGACCTCCCAGCCGTGGTCGGCGAAGGCGGGGTCGTCGGGCCCGGTGTAGTGGAAGGAGTCGAACAGCGTCCCGGGCGGGCCGGTCGGCGTCGGCGAGGCGCTGGAGGCGGGGCCGCCCTTCGTGCCCGCCCCTCCCGCGGTCGCGCCGTCCCCGGCGTCGGCGGCACCGCCGCTGGAGCAGGCCGCGAGCAGGGACAGTAGGACCGGCGCGGTGAGCACGCTCCACGCACGGTGACGGGGCATGCGGCGGGGCTGGCTCACACGGGCTCCTTGCGGCGGGGCGGCGGCGCCTGGACGCGCCCCTCGGCGCGGGGCGGCGGCTGATCCGCACGAGGCGGTCATCCTAACGGGGCCCGCGCGTACCACCGCCCCGCCCCCGTCCCACCCCTGACGGACATGTGCCAAGGTCAACGGTCCGCGACCGTCCCCCTACAGTTATGCCCCCGCGGTCGTCTCAATCCGATTACAACACTGCGCCATACCCCGCCAAAAACGGACATGCATCCCAATTGCCTCCGGCCGGGTGGACTAGCGTTCGGCCTACGCTCCCGCGATCCCCACCTACCTGCACTGAGAGGCGCTGCACGGTGCGCCCTGTCATGACTCCCCACGGAGCCGGACCCGTCCGCACGGGAGGACCCGGCGGTCCCGCCGACGACTTCCGCGCGTACGACGACCACGACGAACCGGCCCCCGAGCCGGTGTTCGTCGACCAGTCGGGGCTCCGCGGCCGCCTGCTCCGGGGCATGGGCTGGCCGGTCTCCCTGGTGGGCGCGGTCCTGGCGGTCGCCATGGGCGGCAGCCTGGTCGGCATGCAGGCGGACGCCCCGCCGCTGGTGGTGCCCGCCCAGCCCGCGCAGGCGCCCGCCGTCACCACGGCCCCCTCGCCGTCCGCCACCACCGCGCCCTCGCCGTCCGCCACCGGAACGGCCGGACGCTCCACCGCGCCCGGCGCGAAGAGCTCGACCGGCAGCACGAAGCCGAGCACCTCGAAGCCGAGCACCTCGAAGCCGAGCACCTCGAAGTCGAGCTCGAAACCCACCACCGCGTCCCACGCATCGATGCCCTCGGGCCGCTCGGCCGCGCACTCCTGACGGCCCGCCGTCCCCCGAACCTCCGCACCGCCCATCTCCAGGAGCGCCATTGTCCCGCCACCAGCGCCGCCGGCAGTCCCTGCTGAGGCCGCGCCGACTGGCCGCGCCGCCGCTGCGCTTCTTCATGCCGCTGTCCCTGCTGGCGTGCCTGCTCGTGCTGCTCGTGCTGCGCGGCCTGGCCAACAACGAGGTGTTCCACGACACCCGGATCGCCCAGTCCGTGGACAAGACGACCGTGCCCGAGGAACTGCTCAAGGGCGGCCCGGTCATCGACGCGCGCGGTGACAAGAAGGCGCACCCGGTGAGCTACCGGATCCCCGACAAGACCGTGGTGCTGAGCTTCGACGACGGCCCCTCCCCGGAGTGGACCCCGAAGATCCTGAAGGTGCTCGCGGACCACGGCGTCCGCGCGGACTTCTTCGTGACCGGCTCGATGACCACCCGCAACCCGGAGCTGATCCGGCAGATCGTCGCGGGCGGCCACGAGATCGGCCTGCACACCTTCACCCACCCCGACCTGGCGTACCAGTCGCACGCCCGGATCAGCTGGGAGCTGGCGCAGACCCAGCTGGCGCTGGCCGGCGTCGCGGGCGTCCACAGCTCGCTGTTCCGGCCGCCCTACTCCTCCGACGCCTCGGCGATGGACGACTGGAACTACCCGGTCATCAAGTACGTCGGCGCGCACGGCTACCTGACCGCGTTCATCGACCGCGACACCGACGACTGGAAGCGCCCCGGCGTGGAGGAGATCGTCAAGGCCGCGATGCCCACCACGCCCGGCGCGGGCGAACTGGTCCTGCTGCACGACGCGGGCGGCGACCGCGCGGAGACCGTCGAGGCGCTGGAGCAGATCATCGTCAAGCTGCAGGGCGAGGGCTACCGCTTCACCACCATCTCCGACGCGCTCGGCGCCCCCAGCGCGATGGTGCCGGTGCACGGCTTCCAGCTGTGGGCGGGCAAGGGGTTCATCTGGGCCACCCACGTGTCGGTGGTGACCCTGCCCCTGCTGGTCGGGCTGCTCGCCCTGGTCGGCTTCCTGAACTTCGGCCGGTTCGCGCTGATGGTCGTGCTCGCCCCGGTGCACGCCCGCCGCTCCAAGCGGCAGGGAGCCTGGGGGGAACCCGTCACCGAACCGGTCACCGTCCTCGTCCCGGCGTACAACGAGCGCGAGTGCATCGCCAACACGCTCAACTCGCTGGCCGCCAGCGACTACCCGATCGAGGTCATCGTCATCGACGACGGCTCCACGGACGGCACCGCGGACATCGTCGAGGAGATGGACCTGCCGTTCGTCCGGCTGATCCGCAAGGTCAACGGCGGCAAGCCGAGTGCGCTGAACGCCGGTGTGGCGGCCGCCTCGTACGACATCGTCGTGATGATGGACGGCGACACCGTCTTCGAGCCGTCCACCGTCCGCGAGCTGGTCCAGCCCTTCGCCGACCCCGGGATCGGCGCGGTGGCGGGCAACGCGAAGGTCGGCAACCGCGACAGCCTGATCGGCGCCTGGCAGCACATCGAGTACGTCCTCGGCCACAACCTGGACCGCCGGATGTACGACGTGCTCAACGTCATCCCGACCATCCCCGGCGCGGTCGGCGCCTTCCGCCGGGAGGCCCTGCAGGCCGTCGGCGGGATGAGCGACGACACCCTCGCCGAGGACACCGACATCACCATGGCGGTGCTCTGCGACGGCTGGCGGATCGTCTACGCCGAGCGCGCCCGCGCCTGGACCGAGGCCCCCGCCAGCCTGCAGCAGCTGTGGTCCCAGCGGTACCGCTGGAGCTACGGCTCCATGCAGGCGATGTGGAAGCACCGCCGCGCGGTGGTCTCCCGCGGACCGGCCGGCCGCTTCGGCCGGATCGGGCTGCCGCTGGTCGTGCTGTTCGGCGTGGTCGCCCCGCTGCTGGCCCCGCTGGTCGACCTGTTCCTGCTGTACGGCATCCTGTTCGGGGCGACCGGGCTCACCCTCGCCAGCTGGGGCGGCTTCATCCTGCTCCAGTCCCTGCTGTCCTGGTACGCCTTCCGGCTCGACCGGGAGAAGCCCTGGCACCTGATCAGCCTGCCGTTGCAGCAGATCGTCTACCGACAGCTGATGTACATCGTCCTCCTGCAGTCGACGATCACCGCGTTCACCGGTGGCCGACTGCGCTGGCAGAAGCTCCGGCGCACCGGCGAGGTCTCCGCCGCGCCGGTGGAGGTGTGACGTGACTTCACCCACCGGACAGCGCGGACGGCACGAGGAGACCATCCCGCTGCGCATACCCGAGGGCTTCGGGCGCCACGAGGACACCATGGCGCTGCGGATCCCCGCGCAGTGGCGCCGGGACCACGACACGGACCCGGAGCCGCAGGACGAGGAGCCGCAGGCCCCCGCGCCGCGCAAGGGGGGCCGGGACCGCTACCTGGACCTGCTGCGCGCGCTGGCGCTGGTCCGCGTGGTGCTCTACCACAACTTCGGCTGGTTCTGGCTGCCGCTGCTGTTCCCGTCGATGGGCGTGATGTTCGCGCTGGCGGGCTCGCTGATGGCCCGTTCGCTGAGCCGTCCCACCCTCGGCGTGATCCGCGGGCGCCTGCGCCGGCTGCTGCCGCCGATGTGGCTGTTCGGCGGCATCGTGGTCGCCCTGCAGGTCGTCGACGGCGGCGGCCCCGACGCGGACGGCCACCCCACCTGGTGGTGGGCCAAGCTGGCGTTCTGGCTGCTGCCGCTGAGCACCCCGCCGTACGCGGAGGACGGGCTGCACGGCCTGCACGGCCTGCACCTGGAGTCCGGCTGGGCCACCCAGCTCGTGGTGCCGCTGTGGTACCTGCGGGCCTACCTCTGGTACGTGCTGCTCTCGCCGCTGATGCTGCGGGCCCTGCGGCGCTTCCCGGTGGTGACGCTGTGCGCCCCGCTGGTGCTGGTGATCGCGATGAACGGGTTCACCACCGACCACGACTTCGTCTACCAGCGGGTCTGGGAGACCGTCAACGACTTCGCGACCTTCGGCTCCTGCTGGATCCTCGGCATGGCCCACCAGGAGGGGCTGCTCAAGCGGCTCCCGCAGTACGTCCTGCCGTCCATAGCGCCGCTGGTCATGGTGGCCGGGTTCTGGTACCTGCAGACCAGGCCGGTCGACCCGACCCAGCCGACCGACATCGAGGCGTGGCCGATCGCCCAGGCCGTGTGGTCCCTGGGCTTCGTCGCGCTGCTGCTGCACCTCAGCCCGTCCTGGGAGCACTGGCCGGCCCCGCTGGAACGCTGGAACGGCCTGGTCGGCCTGCTCAACTCGCGGGCCGTCAGCGTCTACCTGTGGCACGTGACCGCCCTGGTGTGCGCCGTCCCGCTGATCGACCGCCTGTGGGACGTCGACTTCTTCTACGAGCACATGAAGTGGCTGCTGACCAGCCAGTGGTTCACCCTGGCGGTCGGCGTCCCGCTACTGGCCCTGCTGGTGCTGGCCTTCGGCTGGGTCGAGGACGTGGCCGCCAAGCGCTCGCCGCGGCTGTTCCCGTACCCGCGCCGCAAGCGGGGCAAGCGCCGGGTCGCCGCCTGAGAAAGTGTGGGGTAATTAGCTGATTACTGATCGTTGAGGTCGTCGGCGAGGCGGCGTGCTGCTTCGGTCTCGATGGGGCCGCGTGGCTCGATCT